>JAGUVE010000107.1 GCA_020063075.1 Parcubacteria group bacterium
AGGTTCGGATTTCGTCAAACAAACGCACCAAAGCTTAAATTAAAAACGGCTTTAAAAGCCGTTTTTTGTCTATTCTATTAATTTCGTAAATCAATAGAATTAACTATTTTCCTAAGATTTCAATGTGGGTTCTTTCGGCGCCAAAATTAAGCGCTTCTTTACGGGAAGAAAACCAAATATCAAATTGATATTTCCCTTTTGTCGGGTTCATCCTGTCTTCAACTATAAAAACCTTGTCTCCATAAAGCTCGGGAATCCTGATTTTCGTTCCAATTTTTAGATAATTATTGGCGACAATTCCATCCCTGACCCCTGTCCCGGCCGCGGTTATAAAAGGGGTATCATCTGTTTCCCAGGGCGAGCTTGAATAGCCGGTTATTACCACCTTCATCTTTCTTACCACTTTTAGCTCTGGATTGTTCGGTTGAACTATGGGCAAGAGGGTATTTTCTTGGACAATTCCTCTTAACCCGTCTATTTCTTCAACTAAAAATTCGGCTTCGGCGCTTTTAACCCTTAATTCAAAAATCAGCCAAAAGCTAAGCGCAATTCCCGCAATCATTAAGACGATTATCAGGAAGTTTCTGCTCAAACCTGAGCATTTAAAGTATATATCCATATTAAAACTCCTTTTACGGGGTTTTAAGAAACTACAACATTCAAATAAACTTGTCAAGCGGGTGATGGGAATCGAACCCACGTACTCTGATTGGCAACCAGATGCACTGCCATTGTGCTACACCCGCAAAAAGGAAGACAGCGAAGGCTGTGGACATTGTGCCGCGGAGTGGAATTGAACCACCGACCCTTGCTTTTTCAGAGCAATGCTCTACCACTGAGCTACCGCGGCACGAAAGGATTATCAATTTTGTGGACGGCACAGGGCTCGAACCTATAACCTCACGGATGTAAACCGTGCGCTCTGCCATTGAGCTAGCCGTCCACACTCGGTGCCCAGGGTGGGATTTGAACCCACACGCCCTTACGGGCACTGCCCCTCAAACAGTTGCGTATACCGGTTCCGCCACCTGGGCTTATTTTCCCGTTTCTCTTTTCTTCAGTTTTGCTTTTTTCCCCTTTGCTTCCCTTAGATAATACAATTTCGCCCTTCTGACTTTACCTCGTTTTAAAATTTCTATTTTCGCGATGGTAGGAGAGTGGATGGGAAAAGTTTTTTCAACTCCGATTCCCGAAATTTCTTCTCTAACCGTAATCGTTGCCCCGATTTCTTTGCCGTGTTTTCTGGCGATTACCGTTCCTTCAAATGTCTGAATTCTTTCTTTATCTCCTTCTTTCTTGCCTGCCGCAGCTTCAGCTAAGACGTGAATTTTTTGATGCACCCGAACGGTATCGCCCGGTCTGATATCGGGCAAATCCCTTTTTAATTGCGAACTAATGAAGGCTTCTATTTTTGTTGCCATATTTTAAAAATTTTCAATTACTAAATTTTCTATAACTTTTTTTAGTTCTTTGGGTAGTTCCGACCTAAATTCTTTTTTCTCTCCGTTTGGCAGTTCGATTTCTAAATAAGCGGCGTGCAAAAATTGTCTTTCCAGTCCTTTTGGGCGGGGCTGGTTTTTGAATCCATAAATTTTATCTCCGGCAATCGGGTGGCCAATATAAGTAAAATGCGCTCTGATTTGATGTTTTCTGCCGGTTTTTGGAATAATCTCGGCTAAGGTGTAATGGTTTTTCCCGTCAGTATATCTTTCTAAAACCCGATATTCGGTTATTGCCAACCTTTTTCCTTTTTTTGAAGCGTCGGGTCCCAAGGGTAAATAAGCTTTTTGTTTTTTTCTTTCTTTTGGTTCTCTGCCCAGTAAGGTTTCAATTACTCCCTTTTCGCCTTTAATGTTTCCAACCGCCAAAGCCAGATATTTTTTAACCGCCCTGCCTTCTTTAAATTGTTTTTGCAGGAATTCCAGAGTTCTGTTGTTTTTTGCCGCCAGCAAAATTCCCGAAGTATCTTTATCAAGGCGGTGGACTATTCCATGTCGCGGCGGCTTTCCAATGTTTTTCAGTTCCGGAAATTCTTCTAATAAATAATCAATAAGCGTCTTGCCCTGTGCCTGCCGAAGGGTTTCTTCTTCAAAAACAACAATTCCAGCCGGTTTATCTATTGCCAGGACATCCTCGTCTTGATAGAGAATTGTTAAATTGCCCATTTAAAACGTTAGCAAAAAATGAAAAAAATTACAAATCCTGAAGTAAAAACTTCTGACTAAATGTCTATTATACCTGATGAGCTAAGGTATGCTGAGCGAAAATTGAACTTTAGTTGTTCAAGAAATTTGCGGCCATCAGAAAAAAATAAGCGCTTATTTTCAGAACTTGAATAATCAATAATACCATCTCGTTTAAGATTTTCCACAAAAACCTCATTTGAAGATTCACAAACCGCTTCATTCTTTTTGAGTCGGAAGACAGCCATAATTTCTTGCGACCCGTCGTTCTTCAATTTGTAGATATTAACATACGGCATTTTATTTTTTACAAAACAAAATCTAAAATTCTAATTCCGAGTATTCTTCTTTAGTAAAAAAATATCCCCTCTTTGCGGCTTGGACTAAGTACTCCAATCTTTTAAAAAACGTATCTATCTCCTTTTTTCCTTCTCTTTCCTTGTTAAATAATTCTTTTAAATATTGACGCAAGAGGGGTTTACCCTTTTTCCAATCACCGAATTGAATAATTTTATTTCTTATTTCTGCCGGGATGGAAGATCCCCAGGGAACTCTTTCTCCATCCGCAAAGAGGCTAGTAAGACTACGAAGGGTTGGTGGCATTGTTCTACAGAAGGAAATCTCATTGTCAATAGCGATGATACGTTGGTCTTTTATAAGGAAATTTCCCGGGCGATCTCCGGCATCAATAAGAAAGTCAAAAAGAGCTAATTTCACAAACTCTTCTTGAGAGATTGAATCTTTTGGGACTTCTCGGCGAGTGAACGCATCGGGTATAAATCGCTGGAAACTTCCAGTTCTTCCTCCAACATTTCGAATGACGGTTGGAGGGACAAGATTAAATCCTAAAAATCGGTCAACTATATAGGCAGCGCGTTCACGCTCAGTATTATGGAAACGTTCTGGTTTAAATATCGCAGCTCCACCGTCTTTTGTTTCAATAAAATAAGTATGTTCGGCCACCAGTCGTTTCGTATACTCTGCTATTTCAACGGACTCCAAGATTTTTTCTTCAGGATCAGGAATCGGAGATTCTCTTTTTTGTTTTTCAACCAACGAACCTTCACTAGTTGGAGTTTCTTGTCATTGTTTAATCTGCCGGAATCCTTCAGAAAATTTCATAAAGTAACCAAAACATTAACTTCTTTTGGATTAACCTCTAAGATTCCTTTTTCAATTTTAAAAAGTTTTTCCGAGTTATCTTTTCTCAGCTTTAAATTTCCCTTTTTTAAGAGAGTAATCAAGGACGCGTGGTTGGGCAGAATTGTCAGCTCCCCAACCATCCCCTGCGCATTAATTGAATTAGCTTCGCCTTGATAAATTATTTTGTCAAAAGAAATAATATTTACTAACATACAAAGTCAGTCGCTCGCCCCGACGAAGTCGGGACTCGCTCTTTAGAAACCCTCAGTTTCTAACGTTTTCGCCTTCGGCGAAAGCCTGTTTTCCTATACGGGGAAACCGAAGGGTTTCCCCGACCCCCTTCCGATGTGGGATGTTAATCTCCAATCCTTCCTTTCATATAAAACTCTTCTTCTCTTTTTGAATCAAGTTCGCCTGAAATTATTTTTTTGAAGTCCTCAATTGTGTCTTTTAAAGCCACGTAGGCGCCTTTCTTTCCGGTAAAAATCTCAGCCACATGAAATGGTTGGGACAAGAATCTCTGAATTTTTCTTGCTCTTTGAACCAAAATTTTATCTTCTTCCGATAATTCTTCAATTCCCAAAATTGAAATTATGTCTCTTAATTCCCGGTATCTCTTTAAAATCCTTTTGACCTCGTTGGCGACAGAATAATGCTCCTCGCCAACTATTTTTGGGTCAAGGACCTTTGAATCGCTTTCCAAGGGGTCAACGGCGGGATAAATGCCCAAATCGGCGATTTCCCGCGACAAAACAATTGAAGAGTCAAGATGAGCAAAAACCGAGACAACGCCGGGGTCGGTCAAATCATCGGCCGGAACATAAACCGCCTGAATTGAAGTTATGGAACCCTGTTCGGTTGAGGTTATCCTTTCCTGGAGTTCTGCCATTTCGGAAAAAAGAGTCGGCTGGTAGCCGGCTTGGGAGGGAATTCTTCCAAGCAAAGCCGAAACCTCGGCGCCGGCCAGAACGAACCTGAAAACGTTGTCGACAAACAATAGAACGTCTTTTTTTTCAACATCCCTGAAATATTCAGCCATAGTTAATCCGGTAAAGCCCACCCTGAATCTTACTCCCGGGGTTTCGTTCATTTGGCCAAAAACCATAGCCGTATTTTTGGCAACTCCTGACCTTTCCATTTCCAGCAAAATGTCGTTTCCTTCCCTTGACCGCTCTCCAATTCCGGTAAAAACAGAATATCCTTTATGAACTTCGGCAATATTTCTGATTAATTCCTGAATTAAAACCGTTTTCCCCACCCCGGCTCCGCCGAAGAGCCCGGCCTTGCCCCCTTTGGGAATAGGGGATAACAAATCAATTGATTTTAATCCCGTTTCCAGAACTTCAATTTTCGTTTTTTGCTCGGTGAGTTTCGGCGCCTGACGGTGAATCGACCAAGATTCCTTTGTCTTAATTTCTCCTTTTTTGTCAATCGGCTTTCCCAAAACATTCAAAACCCTGCCTAAGGCGGCGTTTCCAACCGGAACCTTAATTGGCTCACCAGTATCAATAACCTCCTCTCCTCTTTTTAACCCTTCGGTTGGACCCATTGCCAGGCACCTTACTCTGCCCTCTCCTAAATCCTGCTCCACTTCCAAAACCAGGTTGCTTCTTTTTACCAATAAACCTTGTAAAATTTGCGGTATTTTCTCTTCAAATTCAACATCAACCACCGGACCTAAAATTTGAATTATTTTTGCCATAACCTGTTAAACTCTATTTTTTATTTTTCTACCCTTTCTTTTTCCACCCTCTCTTTTTCCCCTTCTCCCTTACTTCTTTTCTTTTTACTTAATATTTTTTTAATTTCTATTTCGGATAATTCAGTCCCTTCCCTTATTGCCGCAATAGAACTTTGTTTTTCTTGTCTCTTCTCCTTTATCTCTTCGCGTATCAGTTCTATGTTTTTTTGATGCTCTTGCCAGCGTGGATTTTCTTCTTTTTTTTC
>JAGUVE010000017.1 GCA_020063075.1 Parcubacteria group bacterium
AGCGTCAAAGCCGACGTTGGTTTAGTTGGCACGAACGCCACTTCTGCCGGAACGGTCGCTCTTCGGTTTGCGACCACAACCGGTCTTACTTATAAGGGCGCGGTTAGCGGTCAATCAGCCGGCAATACCGGCATCTTGACCGGAAACACGATGACCACTTATAAGACCAAGGTTACGGTTGCCGCAGCTAGCAATACGCCAACCGGCCCTCAGGGTTCTCCCAAGGTAAATCAAGACATCCTGTACTTCACCGTTGCGAACAATGGAAGTTATTCCGCTTACTTTAACAACGCCACCTTTACTGTTAGCTGGACGCCAATCACCAACACTTCTACTGTTGCAAGGAATTTCTTCCTTTACGACAGCGCCGACTTAACTACCAAATTGGCTACCTCTACCATCAACGCTTCTCAGACCTACAACGGCACTACAACTCTCTTTAGCATAGGAACCGGCACTTCCGGCAAGGAAATTGCCGCTGGCGCTACCAAGACCTTCTACATTAAGGGCGACACCACTGATGCGGTAGTAACCGCGGGAAGCACTTCCGGATCTCGGATTCAATTCTACATTTCAGACGGAACTGGCTTTACCTGGAACGATGGCGTATCAACAGCCATTACCAAAGCTCTGACAATACCGGCTGGCCTCTACAGCGGAGTTATAAGCTACTAAGTCCTGTTTTTGACCCTCGGTCCTTTCCTTGTGCGGACTTGAGTGGGAAAAAGCAAGAGTCCTCGGGCAATCTGTCCGGGGACTTTTGTTTTAATGAAATTTTTTGGTATAATTTAAAAACAATTATTCAATTTCTAATTTTAAATTAAAAACTAATGTTTATTTTCTCCAAAACCAAAACGCAAATACTTTTAGCTGGATTTATTTTCTTGCTTTTACCTTTTTTTGTGGGCGCTGATACTCAAGGTCAAAGAACAAATTTTTTTATTGCCCAAAGTTTTGACATAAAAGGCAGAGAAAAAATTTTGGCGGTTTTAGAAAATGTTTCTTTAAAGGGTTATTTTTATCTGGAAAGCGATTGGGAAGAAACATTGTCTGAAGACGAGAAAAAAACAATAAACCAGAATTTAGAAATTTTGGGCCAGGAATTTGACAACACAATTTATCCAAAATTGACCGCGGCTTACGGCTCCCCCTGGGAGCCGGGAATTGACAACAGTTACAATATCACCGTGTTGTTTCACAAGATGAAAGACGGGGCGGCCGGTTACTTTAACGACGGCGACGAATACCCCAAAATTCAAAACCCAAAATCAAACGAGAGAGAGATGATTTATCTGAACGCCGATTATTTAAAATTCCCAGCTGTCAAAGGTTATTTAGCCCACGAATTTGTCCACTTAATAACCTTCAATCAAAAAGACAAAGAAAGAGGGGTCAGAGAGGAGGTCTGGCTGAACGAAGCCCGCGCTGATTTTGCTCCGACTTTACTTGGCTATGATATAAAATATCAGGGGAGCAATCTCCAGCAGAGGGTAAATCAATTCGTCAATTCGCCTTCCGATTCCCTGACCGAGTGGCAGGCGGAGAAAAAGGACTACGGAATAGTAAATATCTTTATTCAATATCTGGTTGACAATTACGGAATCAGAATTTTGGCCGATTCTTTGAAGTCCAAAAAAACCGGGATTGAATCAATAAACGAGGCGTTAAACAAAGCCGGCTTTAAAAAAAATTTCTCCCAAATTTTCACCGACTGGACAATTGCCGTTTTTTTGGCCGACTGCAACGCGGGTTCCAATTACTGCTACAAAAACGAAAACTTGAAAAATCTAAAGGTTGCTCCCTCTTTGATTTTTCTGCCTTCAACCCAGAAAACGAGCATTTTTTTGGATTATTCAATTAAACAATGGTCCGGAAACTGGTACAGGATTATAGGAGGTAAGGGCGACCTGGAATTGGATTTTGACGGGGAGGATTCGGTTGATTTTAAGGTTGCCTACGTTCTTTGCAAGGATTCTGAACTTTGCCAAATAAAATTTTTAGAACTTGACGGACAGAAAAAGGGAAAGCTATCTCTGGAAAATTTTGGGAAAAATTGGTCTTCTTTAAACCTCATTCCTTCAATTCAGTCAAAGGTTTCCGGTTTTCTGGAGCAGGAGCCGCTTTACCACTTTTCAATTTCGGCTTCAATTAAAATAAAGACGGAGCGGGAGTTGTTGGTTGAAGAGTTAACGGCAAAAATTGCCGGACTTCAGGCGCAAATCGCTCAGCTTCGGGCGGCTCTAAGTGAAATTTCGGACAAAAGACCGGGAACCATTCCCGACGGCTTTTCTTTTGAAAAGAATTTGTCTTTTAGTATGACCGACTCCGATGTTGCCTATCTTAAAATTATTTTAGACAAGGAGGTTTCTCATCAAACCTGGTCGGGAAACGGCTATTTTGGCAAAAGCGCCTTAGCCGCCGTCAAATTATTTCAGGAAAAATATAAAAACGAGATTTCTCAATTTTCGGGGTACCCAATTCAGGCGTCGGGCTTTGTCGGCAAAGGAACGAGAGCGAAGTTAAACCAAATTATGCGAAATTTCTAATTTTAAATTAAAAATTTTAAATTAAGAAATGGTCTGTGGATAACTTTATTTGACAGGGTTTGATGGAAATGAGCAAATTTTTTAATGGGGAGGTCGCCCGCAATTTTTGTATAAAATAAAATAAAAATGATAAATAAAAAAGCTTTCTTATTTTTTTTAATGGTCGTTGGCTTATTTTTTGTTTTTAATCAAGTCCAAGCCGTTAATGTCAGTGAAGTGATTATCAACGAAATCAACTGGGCAGGTTCTTCAACCACCACCGACGACGAATAGATTGAATTAAGAAACGCTTCAACTTCGGCAATCGATTTAAACGGCTGGACGATTAAGAATTTGATTCCGGGCGCGACAACCACCATCTCTACCACCACCGGATTTTCCACCACTACCATTCCCGGCAGCGGTTTCTTTTTAATTGGAAACGCAACATCGGGTTATTCCGCTATCAGCAATGCGATTGCCGTTGTTTACGCCACGACCAATGTTAATTTGATTGATAATTATTTGTTAAATGGCGCCTTGGTTTTGAGAGACAATGCTGGAACGTTAATTGACGAGACGCCGGCTTCCTCAACCGCCGCCTGGCCCGGGGGAGCGCCGGGACCAGCCACCTCAACAATGGCAAGAAATTTTGGCATAGGGCAGGGCGCTTCCACAACCAGTTGGCACACCGCGATTATTGCAACTAATTTTGACGCCGGAATTTTAGATAAAGGAACGCCGGGAAGTTATAACGGCTATTCGGTTTCCGGTCAATTGGCGCAATTAAACGGCGACGCCACCGGCACAATTTATATTCTTGCCCGGCAATTTGGAACCACCACCGCCACCGCCACCGCTAATTTTGCCACTACCGGCGCTTATTCAATGCATTTATTTGAAGCCCTGTATGATTTCTTTGGTTTCAGGAACAGCACCGGCACAGGCGCGTCTTATGATACCGGCGAAGAACCGATACAGACGTTAAATAATAACGGTTTAGGTTACCAAGCTACCAGTAGCGGCACCTCGGGAGTAAATTTTGATTTAGCTCTTGACCCGTCTATCACCGGCGTTACGCCTTCTTCCGCCAACATTGGCGACACCATAACCATTGCGGGCAGGTATTTTGGAAACAGCACAAGCACCGCCCAGGGCAATGTTTATATTCCCCAAAATATTTTGGCTACCGACCGGGTTACCTCCTGGTCTTCAACTTCAATTCAGGTCGTAATACCCCCGACCACTAGCGCTCCCGGACCTCAAACCGGAACATTACAACTTAAAATCGGCTGGACGCCGACAACAACCGCCAGCTTGACCATCAAGCCAAAAATTGCTACTTCAACCACGGCTAACGAGAACTCGGTAATAATAAATTTTGACAGCTATATGAATGGGGGACCGGCGGGAACCGCCTCAAACTACACTCTTCTCGCCAACGGAACACCCGTTTCCTTATCCGGCGCCTGGACGGAATTCAGGGGAAATCGGGTTTATATTAAGGGGATTTCTTTGACTGCCGGCAACACCTTTTCAATTACGGCTAATTCCAATCTTACCAGCGTTTCCAACACTCCAATTGATGCCAGTTTTAATAACGCGACAGGGACAGTGGCGGCCGCTCCAAGAATAACTTCTATTTCTCCGGGCAGCGGAACCGCTGGAGCGACTACCACCATTATCGGTGTTAATTTCGGCGCGGCCACGGCCACTGGCACTGTTTATTTTTCTCCGGGACCTCCGACAGGCGGACAGCCGCCCCAGCTAATCCAAGCCAGCATCGCTTCCTGGTCTGCCACTCAAATAGTGGCTGTTGTTCCTAGCGGAGCCAAGTCAGGTCCTATATCTATCAATACCGCCAGCGGCTTGGAAAGCGATTTTTCTCCTTCTTCCTTTTTTGATGTTTTAGTTAATTTGAATTTTAAAGTTCAGATACCAAATGGAAACACTCTTTCTACTTCAACAGCCAGAATTATAATTGGAAAGATGGGCGGTCCGACACTTTATTATGCCGGGGACGGAACTACCCTTACCTCCGGAACGGCTAACAATGCCACTATTACCATTCCCAGTGTTTCTTCGGTCGGTTTTAATTGGGCTTTTGACAGCGATGGAACTTATTCGGCAAGCCGGGGACAGGAAGTAAATTCCGCCACAACCACCGTTTTTAACTTAGCCACTTCAACAACTAAGATTTCCGGCGTCATTTCTGGCGCGACAGCGAACGGAACCTTAGTGGTTTTTGCCGACCCGGTTGAAGGCAGCGGCAGTCAGATGGAATTCAAGGAACCGGTATTTGTTAAAACAAATGCCAACGGAACCACCAGTTACAGCACCGGCCTTTCAGCCACTGGCACATATATAATCGGGGTAGAGGACCCGGGATTTGGCGGCACCGCTTCTTCCAGCCCGAAGCTCGCCCCGGCTGTCCGGACGGTCAACGCCAGCACCACCACGGCAATTTCCGGCGTTAATTTTGCCTTCACTGAAGCGCAAGCCAGGATTCACGGCAAGTTAGAAAAGGCAACTGGCGGCTTTACTGTCGGTCCCGGGACTGACGCTTTCCGCGTCTGGGCTTATCAACCGGTTGAAAACGGGCTTCACGCTTCGGCGATGATAGACGCAAGCGGCGAATTTGACCTTTATGTCAATCCCGGCGTTTATTTAATTGAAGCCGGCGGTCCTTTCATTCCCTTTGCGGTTAAAGAACAAATTGAAGTTAAAGCCGGGGATGCTAATTTTGCCACGAGCAACGCGGCTATTGACATTACTTTAGTTATCAAAGTGCCAACCGAATACATCGCGGGCCAGGTTTCCGATTCCGCGGGCAATGGGGTTTCGGGCGCCTCTATTTTTGCTTGGCTGACCACGGGTTTTGGCGGAGGTCAGGCATTTACCGACAGCAGCGGTTCTTACAAACTTTATCTTAGCCCCGGAACCTATACAGTGGAGGGCTTTACCCCTCAATATGGAAAGTTGACCACCAGGAGCGGGGTAGTGCTCAACACTAATTCCTCAACCACGGTTGACTTTGCCGTATCTTCAGAACTGGCGACTATTTCCGGAACCGTGGTTAAAAATAACGCTTCCACCAGCGATTTGGAGGTCTGGATTACGGTTGGAGATTCCGGCTACAGCATCAACCGAACCAAAACCGGCGCTGACGGAACTTACAGCTTAAGCGTGCCTTATGGTTCAGGGTACTATTTGCATATTGGAAAACCGGGGACAGGAGAAATTTACAAAGAAGCCCTGTCAACTTTCAACAGTTCAAACAGCGCCACTTCATCTGTAATTTCTATTAACACCGCAAACATCAGCGTTCGGATTTCTCCAGTAAGCGCTTTCTCGCAGGCATTTATTGAAGCCAGAAACACGGTTGATATCAGAAAGCGGGGATTTTCCAATAAAGACGTTTCAGCCACCAGTTCTTATCGGGAATACGTGATAGAAGTCCCAAGACCCGGCAGCGGCAGTTTGACATATCTTATTGAGGGCGGAATCCCGGGTTATGGTCCCCTGGCGCCGACCAGCACTTCTGTTGCCTCAGGCGATACTTCAAAAACCATCTCCCTAACCCTGGGAAATATGTGGACAGCTTCCGGAACAATTTCCGACCCTGACGCTTCAACCACCGGAAACCAGGCCGAAGGCGCTTTTGTCTGGGCGGCGGGCTCGTCCGGTCAAGGCGGAGGCCAGGTTTCGGCTTCCGGCACCTTTTCCTTTACCTTAAAAGAAGGCACTTACGACTTTGGCATTGGTAAGAAAAATTATTCCGGCTCCATAGTTCAAAGCCAAGCCATGGCAACCGACACAACCATAACAGGACTTTCACTTTCTCAAGCCGGCTTAAATATCGCTGGCCAGGTTACTATAGGAGGAACGGCCGAAAGCGGCGCCTGGGTCTGGGCAAGCAATGGAAGCGGCGGCTGGACCGGCGACCAAACCAATGGAAGCGGAAACTATACCTTGAAAGTGACTTCCGGCACTTGGACGGTCAGGGCAAGAGCCGAGGGATACGAAAGCTCTTCCCAGTCCCTGACAATAAGCAGCGGAACAAGCACTCTAAACATTGCTCTTTCAGCCGTTTCCGGCTATACCAGCGTCGCGCCAACGGTTGAATCAATCACTCCTAAAAGCGGCGGAATTATTCAGGGAACGAACATTAAATTGGACTTACCGGCGGGCGCCTTGAGCTCTCAAGATTCCAACACCGGTCGGGTAAGCATTCAAAAAACAACCAGCATCCCCAGCACCAACAGCAAAAAAGCGTTGGGAAATTCCGCTTACGAAATTTCCGCTTACAACTCTGCCGGGACCAGTTTTACCGTTTTGAACAGCGACATAACCATTTCTTTGACTTACAGCGCCAGCGAATTAAGCGGCGCCGGACTGACTCAAGCCCAGGCAAGCCAATTAAGTTTGGGTTATTGGGATTCAACCGCCAACACTTGGGTTTCTGTTCCGACAAACGCCGCTACAACTTCCGACGGCGGAGTAATTTACACCGGAACGACCAATCACCTGTCTCCTTACGCGCCTTTGGTTTCTTCCGGCGACAACCCGCCGCCGACGCCAACCGGCTTGACCGCAACCGCCTATCACCGTCAGGTTACTCTCAGCTGGACTGCTTCCTCTGGAGCCACAAAATATGATATTTACAGAAAGAGCGGAGCCCTCTATCCTTATCTTGGGCAGACAACAGCCACCACTTACGATGATAGCGGCTTAACCAACGGCACAACCTATTATTATAAAATTTCATCCCTGAACAACGACAACGATGAATCAATAGCCACGGCCGAGGTTTCAGCCACGCCCCAGGCAGAAGGCGGAGGAGGAAC
Organism: Parcubacteria group bacterium; assembly: GCA_020063075.1. Taxonomy (GTDB): domain Bacteria; phylum Patescibacteriota; class Minisyncoccia; order Minisyncoccales; family JAGUVE01; genus JAGUVE01. The sequence goes on from JAGUVE010000017.1 coordinate 7,373, forward strand.
CGGCGGCGGGGGAGGAATTTCAACTTCAAACCTTGGCGATACCGTTCCGCCTTCAATTTCAGATATCAAGGTTTCAGCCGGAGATACAGGGGCTGCCATTTCCTGGAAAACAAACGAGCCCTCTATTTCCTGGCTGCTATACGGAACAACCACCGCTTATGGTTCGGAAATAAAAACTGCGACTTCCGCCCTTTCTCACTCTTTGAACTTAACCAACCTCTCGGTTTCTACCGCATATCATTACCAAATAAAAGCAAAAGACAGTACCGGTAACACTGCTTCTTATACCGACCAAACCTTCACCACTTTGGCCTTGGGCGAAGCGCCAAAAGTTGAAGAAGTTCCGCAAGTTATTGTTAAGCCGGTTTCAGAAATGACGGCTGAAGAATTAAGGACTGAGATTACGCGAATTCTGGCTTTAATTTCCCAACTTCAATCCCAATTAACTGCTTTGCAAGGCCAAGCGCCGGCCGGCGGTTATGAGGTTCCCTCTGGTTTCACCTTTGCCAAAAACCTTTCTCAAGGCATGTCAGACCCGGATGTGGTCAACTTAAAGAAAGTTTTGGACGTTGAGGTTTCAGACCATGCCGCTTGGACGGGAAGCGAGCTCTTTGGTTCAAAAGTCAAGGCGGCCGTGGTCAAATTTCAGCAAAAATACAACATTGGAAGAGCGACTGGCTTTGTAGGTTCTTTAACCAGAACAAAGTTAAACCAACTAATTTCTAAATAAAAGTTGGACGTCGCACATCCGACAAACTTCCGAGAAAACCCGATGTCAAACTTCACATCGGGTTTTTTTAAGTTGATTTTTTTTTGATTATGTTTAGAATGAAACTATATGCCCAGTAGAAGAATTTCGACTCGATGTTTTTC
>JAGUVE010000109.1 GCA_020063075.1 Parcubacteria group bacterium
AAACTCAAGAAAAAAAATAAAAAATAATTAAACCAAATAAAAATTATCCAAGCAGAAACTAAAAAAGAAATAACCGCCGAAGGAATTTCCAGTTTCTTGTAAGAATTGTAGATAAGTATTGTACTGCCCACAAAAGGAGCGATGTGGTTGCCGATGACTCCCAAAATAGCCACTTTCAAATTATCTTTTAGGCGAATTTTGAAACCGCGACAGCCAATAAAATTTGGGAAAGCCAGGCGTCGCCCAGATAATTTATACCCTGGAAAAGGAATAAAAAGAACAGAAGCGATTTATTTGCTTCTCCAAAGAGCAATGGAATATTGTAATAGATGCCCTTAAACTCTTTGGAAATAATAAAAAAAGCGACAATTATGAAAACAACGCTTATAAAATAACGGACGTAACGCATATTGGCCGCAAAACTTTTAATTTAAATTTAAATTTGGATTTTTGAAAAGAGATAACCTCCGACAGCAAGGAGGAGCGCGGTGATAATCCCGAGTATTGCAAAATCGGCAAATAGCCCAAAATGCGCTCCGTTGACCAGGGTTCCCCGAAGCCCGTCAACCCCGTACGATAACGGGTCAACGCTTGCCGCAATACCGATGGCTTTGGGCAATCCTTGAAGCGGAAATAAGGCGCCTGAAAGGAAAAATAGCGGCATTACGATAAAGTTCATAATCAATTGGAATCCCTGCAGGTCTTCAAGCAGCGAAGCAATGGCGGTTCCCAATGCGGTGAAAAGAATCGCGACAAGAATCATAAATAAGAACGCAAGAGGAAGCATGGTAATACTGAGCGGCCTGAATCCGGCAAGCAGCGACAGGAGAAACACGATGACGCCCTGAAGCGCAGCTACCGTCGCTCCTCCCAACGTCCTTCCCAACATAATATGGAAACGGGAAACCGGAGCAACAAGAGTTTCTTTAAGAAATCCGAATTGGCGGTCCCAAATTATTTCAATTCTGGAAAAAATTGCGGTAAAAAGGATAGCCATTGCAATGATGCCCGGGGCGAGAAACTGGACATAGTTTCCGCCGCCGGCTCTTTGATAAATTGGTCCGAAGCCGAATCCGAGCGCAAAGAGAAATAAGAGCGGCTGACCCAAAGAGCCAATCATCCGTGCTCGCGACCTGAAGTATCTTTTAAGCTGTCTTAACCAAAGAATATAAACGGTGCTCATATTTGTTTATCTCCGCCAGAGGCGGCGTGTATTCCGCAGGTGTTCGGCCCCCGACGCTTCTTCCTCGCGAATTCCGCGGCCGGTTAAGGCCAAAAAGGCGTCTTCCAATAAATTCGTGTTGGTTTTTTGTTTTAATTCTTTTGCGCTTCCTTCCGCTACTATTTTCCCCCGGTCAATGATGGCGATTTTCTGCGCCGCCCGATCGGCCTCTTCCATATAGTGAGTGGTGAAAAATACCGTAATGCCCTCTTCTTTATTGAGATTCTTAACGTAGCTCCAGATATGAGTCCTCGTCTGCGGGTCCAGTCCAAGCGTCGGTTCGTCAAGGAAAAGGATTTTAGGATGGTGCAGAAGTCCTCTCGCTATCTCAAGCCGACGCTTCATGCCGCCGGAAAAATGTTTTACCAGGTCATCTTTTCTATCCCACAATTCAACAAAGTTAAGGAGTTGCTCAATTCGCGAGGCGCGAAGGTCTTTTTGCACCCCATAGAGCACGCCGTGAAATTCCATATTTTCCTTTGCCGTAAGTTCGTCGTCCAAGCTCGGGTCTTGAAAAACAATGCCAAACGAGCGGCGAGCGTCGTCTGGGTTTGCCATCGGGTCATAGTTGTTAAGCCGCATTTCACCGCTCGTGGGATGAAGGAGGGTTGTAAGCATCTTAATCGTGGTCGTTTTGCCCGCGCCATTCGGGCCAAGAAAAGCGAAAATTTCTCCTTCTTTAACTTCAAAAGAGATGCTGTCCACCGCTTTTAATCCCTTAAACTCTTTGGTTAAATTTTTTACCTCAATAGCCGGCATGCTGTCAATTCTACCAAAAAATCGCCCTCTTGGCGATTCTTTGGTTAATTCTGGAGTTAAAGTTTAATCAGTAGGATCCGGTGGGAATGGCGTGAGCCCCCCAAATCCGTATCCGGTGGGAATAGCGTGAGTCCCCCAAATATGTTCGCCTTCGGCTGTTCCCTGATCCATTATTACCTCAAACTGACCCCAGATTGCATAACCTCCCTCGCGCCAATACTGGCTCGATTGCAATTCCGGTCCGACCCAAATAATTTTATAATGCCAGACCTCTCCGCTTCCGCCAGGCACCTTGCCGTTCCATTCATTATCCTCCCAAGCATCTGCTGTCCAAGGGGCTCCATTAAAACGGGCATCATCCCAGCCCTTGGACCACTTCATTACCAGCCGGTCGTTGGCATAAGTCGGGTCGCCCCAAACAGTTCCGTCAAGATTTCTATCCACTCCATCTGCTGGACCCACAAAAACCCTTGCCTGATAATTGTAGCCGAATTGGTCAAAACCGCCGGCTACCATGGCAATTCCTACTCCTGTCATTAAAACAGCGATTGTTGAAAAAACGATTATTTTTTTTCATATTTCATAAATTTTCCTTTAATCGACCTTTAACTTATTTTCCCTCAACTTCGGGTTAAATTTTATTAGGTTTTTAATACAAAGCGCCATTTTCTGCGGCTCCAGTAGTGTCCCGCGTAATCAATGCCTATTCTTTTTGTAGCAATAATCTTGCTTCGTGCGCCGTTCTCTCCCCTACTTGCCCCGCACCGAGCTTGCTCCGGCGCGGGGTTTTCCAGCCAGATTCTTTTGCTTTCGGTCAAATCCTCGCCGTAAAACGATTTATTTAATTTTAAATAACGGCAAACTTTTCCGGGACCGTCAGTCAACCTGCCCAAATCCATAGCCCGAATAAGCGCGCACTCCGGCTTTCCGGCTCCCGCAGTAACGACATTCAACTGCCAATACATTCCGTAGACCAAATAAATATAAATATAGCCGCCGGCAAGATATTCCACTTTATTGCGGGGAGTAATTTTGCCATTGTAAGCGTGAGATGCCTTGTCTTTTGGTCCGATATACGCCTCGGTCTCAATTATTTTTCCCGCCAGCGTCTTTTTGCCGATTTTTCTGACAATATATTTACCCAAAAGCTCCTTTGCCACAATTATCGTATCTCTCGTATAAAAACTCCTGTTTAATTGTACTCTTTTATTTTTCATTTCTAATAATCCAACTTATTTACCCATTTTTTATTTTTGGGGTTGAAATCCCAAGACCGTTTCTGGCGATTCGGCGGCTTCTACAACCCCAAATCGTTCTTCATATTTTTTTATATTCACCCCTAATGCCTGAACCATTCGTTTTACGTGGGCAGGACTCGTTAAAACTCTCGCAGTAAGTATGGGAGGATTAAAGTTATTTATAAAATCTAAACAAAATTCTTCTTTTGTGTGGCTTACTACCATTAAATTTGAATAAACCCCCTTTAAATCATCGTCTTTCGCTTTAATTTGGACTTGTTTTTGTTCCATAAATTTATTTTTTGCCCCGCAGTTCCGCCGCAGAGGCGGATAGTTCGGGGCTCAACTTGTCCTGAATTTATTGAAGGATTAATTTTTCGACTTTTACATCACCTTTTCGTCCCGCCGTCCCTTTCCTCAATCTCCGCTTCCTTTTCTATTTCTTCAAATTCATTTTCAATCGCCTTCAACCGCTCTTTGCTGGCCTTAATAAGAGCCACCGCTTCCTTTACCTTCGCCAAACCCTCTTCAACATCAATCTCTTCCTGCTCCTCAAACCAATCGGTTATCTCAGAAAGCCGTTTTAAATTGCTGCTAAAATTTTTTGCGTCTGAATCTTTTTTAACCATATTCTTATCTAATATCTTTTATTTCCGAAATAATAGTTCCGTCCGCCACGCGGATATCCAAATCTTCTCCTAATTTTACGCGCTTTACGCTCCGGACTATTCTCCCGCCGCATCGCGCGATGCTATATCCGAGTTTTAACTGCCTTTCAGGATTATTCAACTCAACGATTTTGGCGGACTGCTCCAATTGCTGGTTGATTCTTGACAATAATGCTTTGAACCCGAAGACCGATTCCTCCCACGAATTAGCTAAATTAATTTTAGCATTTTGTATAGCATTATTAAATCCCTGAAAAGAAACTCTTGCCGCCGCCTCGACCAATAAAGCAACCTGGCTCCAGGGTTCGGTAAGGCAAGTCGCGGCAATACTGGGCGTGGAAACCGCCAAATCAGCTGCCAATGCCACCAACGGCTCGTCTTTATGGTGGCCGATAGCGGCAATAACCGGAGCGGGAAAATTAACCACCTCCCTGACCAATAATTCATTATTAAAAGCGAGCATTGATTCCAAAGACCCGCCGCCCCTCATAATGACCAGCGCTTCAATATCCTGTTTTTTAAACGTCCTGATGGCAGAGAGCAGGTCTTCAACCGCCCCCTGTCCCTCAACCCGAGAGTCAATCATTTTAATTTTAAACCCGTATTTTCCCAGATTGCTTAAAAAATCAGCCAGAACCGCGCCCTGCCGCGAAGTAATCAATCCCACCTTGCGAAGATATTTTGGGAGCGGCCTTTTCCTTTCTTCCGCAAAAACCCCTTCTTCGGTTAATTTCTTTTTTAGTTTTTCATACTCTTTTTTAAGAGTCCCCTCTCCGGCGTGCTCTATGGCTTCGGCTATAAAAGACAATCTTCCGGACAAAGGATATATTTCCGGATACCCCGAAGCGATAATTTTTAACCCTTCCTCCAATTTAATGCCATACAAAATATATTTTGATTTCCAGATTATGCATTTGAGCATAGCTCCGTCTTTCTCGTCTTTCAAAGAAAAATAAACATGACCGGTGGGCCCAAAGCCAACCTCGCTGACCTCCCCGATGATTTTCGCCCGGGATTTTTTCAGCCCGATATTAAGCAACCCAATATATTCCGAAATAGAAAAAACCATTTCATTAGCAGGTTCCATATTTTGTTATTCTAACAGAAAACCGCCTGCTTGGCGATTTTAGAGTTTTACCTCTCGGCGAAATCGCAGATGTCTTTGAAATCGCAAAAGCCGCACTGCCAGCCAGGCGTTGCTTTAAAATCGCTGGTTTTTATTTCTTCAATTTCCTGGATTATTTTTTCTTTCTGCTTTTTCAGTTCTTTCTCCGTTCCAAGAAAAACTGCCTTTTTTCCGTCATTTAAATAATAATAAATCAGTTCTTTCGGCTTGAGCTTAAAAATTTCTTCAGCCGCTAATTGGTAAATCAATAATTGCTCTTTATCGTCCAGGTCCAGTTTCTCCCTGGAGTTTCCGGTCTTGTAATCAATGATTGCCACTACCCCTTCCTTTTCGTCAATGCGATCTATTTGTCCCTTTAATGTGTGCCCCCCGATTTTTAAATTAAAAGGTATTTCCAAAGCGGCTTCGTTATTAATCTTTAAAATTTTTGGCGGATTTTTTGAAAATTCATCATAAAAATCCTTTATTATTCTCTTTCCGAGCTTGTAATATTCCTCTTGTTGGCTTTTATTTTCATACCACTCCCCTATCCAATTCCTTTCGTAAAGTTTTGCCAAATATTCAAAATTTGAATCACCGGTTTTTTTGTTATTTTCAATTACAACCTCTTTAAAGCCGAATAAATTTTCTTGGTTGTTTTTAGCGTTTTTGCTCATCTGTTTTAAAAAGTTAAATAAAGTAGCGTGCATTGTTTTCCCGAAAGAAAAAACCGCTTTGCCTTTTACGGGAACTTTTAGAATAAAAGCGAATTTATATTGCAAGGGGCATTTCTCAAAAGCGGCCAATTGGGAAAAAGAAAAATGTTCCGGCAAATAACCCGGCTTTACCCTATTTTTTATTCCGGCTAAATTCGGCTTTTCTTCCAGCAGTTCGTTAGATTTTTGATTTTTGCTCTTTGATTTTTGATTTTCGTTTTGGTATCCCATCTCAATCAAAAATCTTGACAGCCGCTTTTTCCTTGTTCCGCCGTAATCCTCGGCCGAAGTGAAATAAAGTTCTTTTTTAGCGCGGGTCATCGCCACATAGCAGAGCCGCCTTTCCTCCTGCAGGTGGATATCGCCTTCTGGCTTGATGTCTTTTATCAAGTCCTCGGGCAATTCAATTAAATCCTTGCGTTCAATAGTCGGGAATCTTTTATCCACCATATTGACCAAAAAAACATATTTAAATTCCAGTCCTTTGGCTCCGTGAATCGTCATTACTTTGAGCATATCCGGGCCTTGTTCCGGGTCAAATTCAAGCTTTCCCTGTTCGCCCGACTCTATTTCCAAAGTTATTTCTTCCATAAAGTTCCTAAGCTGCGGTTCTAAAGCCGCTTCTTCAAATGCCTTGATTCTTTTGTAAAACTGGTTTAGTAAATCCAGTTGTTCTTTATCGTCTTTGTCTATTAAGTATTTCAGATAGCCCGAATCCCCCAAAAAAGCCGACAGCAATTCTAAAACCGGCCGTTCTTTCGCCATTACGCTGTGCTTTTTAATGAGGCCTAAAATAAGAGAAATTTTTCCCTGTGTTTTTTCGGAAATCCCCTGAACCAAGGGCAGTTCTTCCATTGTTTCATAAAGCGATTTTGTTCTTTTATGGCCGTATTGAGTAATCCTTGCTATGTCTTCGTACGGAATTTCAAAAACCGCCAGATTTAAAATCCGGTAAACCGCCTGGCTCTCATGGTAATTGTCCAAAAGCTTAAAATAAGAAATAATATCCAGAATAACGGGCTTGGAATAAAGCCCCCTTGAAGCCAAAAACTGGTAAGGCAGGGAAGCGCTTTCCAGCGCTCTGATAAAAGGATTTGCCGTATTGTTTGCCCTGACCAAAATGGCAAAATCATTATAATCGGCTGTTTTGTCTTTTTTTAGAATTTCCAAAATTTTCTTTATTGTTTTCCTCACCTCCTCGTCCAGGGTTTTAGCGTGAATGTGTTCAACAAGCCCCTTGCCTTTTTTCT
>JAGUVE010000040.1 GCA_020063075.1 Parcubacteria group bacterium
ATTTCTAAACCATAACCGCCGGCAAAAGAAATTTGAGCCAGAGCAACAGCCAATCCGCCTTTATAAATTCCGTGGCAGGAATTAACTAATCCGCTCTCAATCGCTCGGCTTAAAGCATTATATAATTTAACCGCGGTTTTTGCCTCAACCTTTGGCACATTTTTGCCAATTACACCTCTGGCTTCATAATATTCTGAACCGCCCAATTCATCTTCGGTAATACCTAAAATATAAACTAAATCCCCTGGTTTTTTCACATCCATAGTTATACACCTTCTAACGTCTTTTATTTTTCCAACGGCTGAAATCTGAAGGGTTGGCGGGGCTGAAAGGCGATGGACTTTTCCTTTGGCATCCTTGAGCCAGCCGTCCATTGACATTGAGTCCTTGCCCGAAATGCAGGGAGTTTTAAAACTCGTAGTAAAATCGGCCAAGGACTGGTTTGCTCTGACCAATTGTCCCAGTTTATATTTGGCTCCCGGATTTTCTTTCGATGGCAAAGGACTTGGCCAGCAAAAATTGTCGTTCAAAGCGATTTGTTTTAAATCGCCGCCGACCGCGATAATCCTTCTTATTGCCTCGTCAATCGCCAGAGCCGTCATCCAATAGGTGTCAATTAGGCCGTATTTTGGATTCAGGGCTGCTGAAATTGCCAGGCCCTCCTCTGAATCATAAAGGGGCTTAATTACCGCCGCATCGCTATAAACGTCGCTCTCTTTCCCGACTAAATGCTTAATCACAGCCGTCGCCATTACTTCGTGGTCAAATTGGCGAACAATGTATTCTTTAGAACTTATATTGGGCCTGGAAAGCATTTCTTTTAAAAATGAATTGTGGCCTCGCCCTGAGCCTGCCGAAGGGTCGGTTATTTCTTCAAGTTTCGGCTCAAAAAGCCCCCGTTCTTTTGGCGTTAACCACTCCCCTTCCAATTCCATTTGAGGAACTCCCTCGTGGACAAAATCCATGTCCAAATAAGTGACGACTTTTCCGTCGTAAGTTGAATAAAATTTCCCGGAACTGGTAAATTTTCCGATGACCCTCGCCTCAACGTCGTGTTTTTTTGCCAAGTCAAAAAACTTATTAATTTTTTGGGGCAAAACAGCCAGAGTCATTCTTTCTTGCGACTCGGAAAGCAATATCTGCCAGGGGTCCAGGCCCTCATATTTTAAAGGAACCCTGTCTAACCATAATTCAAACCCGTTTGAAAATTTTGCCATTTCTCCGACCGAGGAAGAAAGACCGCCGGCTCCGTTGTCGGTAATGGCTGAAAACAACCCTAAATCCCGGGCTTCAATTAAAAAATCGTGAAGTTTCTTTTGGGTAAAGGGGTCGCCGATTTGAACATGGCTGGCTGAAATCCACTCGCCGGCTTCAAGCGAGGACTCGGTCGCTCCATGAATCCCGTCTATCCCCACTCTTCCGCCAGCTATAACGATTAAGTCGCCGGAATTAACTTCCTTTTTATAACCCGGCTTTCCCCTTATTTTTGCCGGAATAAATCCCCCGGCTGAAACAAAAATAGCCGGCTTTGCGATGAAGCCGTCGTCAAAGAAAGTAATTCCGTAAACAGTCGGGGCTCCGAATTTATTTCCTCCGTCCTGAACCCCGCTCCTCACGCCTTCCAAGAGCCGTTTGGGGTGAAATTTAGGCAAAAACGGTCCCGAATAAAATGGATTTCCCGCGCAAAAACCGTATGTTCCATAGATTATTTGCGCCCCTCTGCCGGTTCCCATCGGGTCTCGATAGACGCCGACAATTCCGGTTAACGCCCCTCCATACGGCTCTTCATTTGAGGGGCTGTTGTGGGTTTCGCATTTAAAACAAAAAAGCCAGTCCTTATTAAATTTCACCACCCCTGAATTATCCCAAAAAATTGAAACGAGCCAGTTTAACTTTCTTTTCAATTTCCGGGCAGGTGTTTTGATGAACATCTTGAATAGGCCGTTAATTTTTATTGTTCTTTTCCCCTCCAGGTAGTTTATTTTAGCGTTAAAAATTTTGTGCTTGCAGTGTTCTGACCAAGTTTGAGCAATTGCCTCCAATTCGGCATCTGTTGCCTCTCCTTGCAAGCCAATTTTTTTTCTTTCTTTTATTACTGTTGGCTTTGTGAAATATCTTTTTATCGCCTTCATTTCCGCGATATTTAAAGCCAATTTTCTTTTCTGGCTGATTTTTAATAGGTCTTCATCTAACACATTTAAATTAATGCGGGTAATTTCCGGCTCGCGAGGGATTTTAACCTTAGGAATCGGCAGAAATTTCTCCTTTTCTCCTGATTTCGCAATCAGCCACCTTTGAATCAGTTCGTTTGCCAAGAACTTGGCAATTTTTTCCAAATCCTCTTTTTCTAAGTTACCGGAAATAAGATATTTTTTTGAAGTGTAAACCTTGCCATCTATTTTTCTTTTTAAGACGTCCTCCACGGCTTCCTTTGCCGTTCTGCCTACGTTATCCGTCACGCCGGGTTTTAAACCAACCTCAATTAACCCATCAAAATCTCGTTCTAATGGTTTGTCTAAACTAAATTCCCGTATTATTGGGTCAACAAAAAGGTTTTCGCCAAGAAAATTTAATTCTTTTTCGATTAATTCGGCTTCAAGACAATAAACGTCAATTGTCTCCACGTCCAAAACCGGTAAATTTAAATCTTCAACAATTTGCTTTTTTGTCTTCTCTCCAAGGGCGTCTCTAATCCCCTTTTTGAACCCAACTTCAAATCGGTGAACTATCATAAAATTATTTTTTGGTTTTGGTAGTTGATGATAATTTTTTTCTCTTTAATAGCCTTTCCGATTATTTCTGATTCTAATTTTAATTTTTGTAATTGCTCCAAAACTTCATCTGCCTCTTTTTTATCAACAATTACGGCAAAGCCCCAGCCCATGTTAAAAACACTAAACATCTCTTTTAAACTAATTTTTCCGGTTTCCTGAATTAACTTAAAAATCGGCTGGGGTTGAAGGTTGAAAAATTCAAAGCCGAAATTAAGTTTTTTAAATTTCAAATATCCGTCGCCCGTGATATGAACTGCTCCCAAAATCTCAAATTTTTC
>JAGUVE010000110.1 GCA_020063075.1 Parcubacteria group bacterium
AGCTCTCACTTCCCCTACCCGTCATCGCCTTGGTAAGCCATTACCTTACCAACTAGCTGATAGGCCGCAGACCCGTCCCATTCCGACTTGCGTCTTTACCCTTAAGATTGCTCTCAGGGACCATCGGGAATTAGCCAATCTTTCGATTGGTTATGCCCGTGAATGGGGAAGGTAATCCACGTGTTACTAACCCGTTCGCCGGTTGCCAGAAATTGATGTAATCTCAATCTGGCCCCCTTGACTTGCATGCCTTATCCACGCCGCCAGCGTTCATCCTGGACCAGGATCAAATCCTCAAAAAAAACTATAATGTCCTCCTCCGCTAAAGCTTCGGAGGACAAGGTCGGGACAACTATAAAGAACCGATTTTAAATTCATTTATTAAATTTTAAAAGAACTTTCAGACACCAAAAAACCAGGAAGAAACCTCCTGATTTTCTGTTTCTATCATGTTGCGCAAAAATCTCTCTTTTTTATTTGCAGCAGCCGCAACAGCCGCCCTTCTTTTTTTCGTCCATATTGTCTCTTCGCTTATTATTTTACTCATCCACAAAACCTTGTCAAGTGTCTACGCTCGTAAAACTATTAGCAAGACGGACACCATGATTCGCAAGTGAGATATCGGGGTCCCCGGCATCAACATTAAGCCGACGATTACGAGAATTCCAACGAGATTCCACCACTTTGGGTTTTGACGGCCCACTTGTGTCTCCGGATACTGACCTTAAAAGCCAGGTCGTACCGTTTTCATCCGGGTGTTTTTGATGTTTGTCAAAATGGGTTCTTTGAAAAATCATATATTCTTCTAAATTTAATCCTTCGGTTTGGATTTTTATTTTCTTATTGTTGATAGTTGTTTCAAAATTAACGGGCAAGGATTTTCGCTGGTCAATTCTATTTTCAACTTCCTCTTTTGTCAGGCCTGTCAACTCCATTGTGTTTTTGTTTAAGGTAGCTCCAAGAAACGGATCGCCGCTTAGGTAGATGTCTTGATTTCCCTTTGTCAGAATAATCCGGGTTTTGTAATTTTCCGTGTCCCGCACTTTTTGGAAGGGTTCATCCGCCCACCGACTTAGAAGATTGGGGAAAAGATAGGTTTCGTTGACGTTGCCATAATCCGGCTCTTTCATTGTTTCAATGAGCTTTTCGTTTAAGTCATCGAGGCGTGGCAGGTTTTTCGGGATAATTAACAGAGTATCATAGCCATAGGTTTCCATTTTTTCCTGCATTTCTTTTCTTTTTTCTTTCCAGATTTTTCTAATTTCTTTTTGATCAAATTTAATGCTCAATTTGCTTTCCTAAAAATTATTGAAATACTCTATTTCTTTATCTATATCTAAGGCAATTTCCTTTTTATCTCCTGATTCCGGATTTCCCCAAACGGCCTTGATTTCGTTTGACGGCGAAGTTTCCAGATTTTCCGGAACGATTTTTGGTTTTTCAAGTCCTCTTTCTCCCATAAACACTATTCTGATTATTTTCCTTCGGCGGGCTTTTGAGATGCTTCTTCAGCTTTTTCTTCCTTGCCCGCCGACTTGTCCGCCGTCTCGACCTTCGTAGCCGAAGCTACTTCGGCGAAGGAGGCAGATTTATCGGAGGTGGAAGCTTCAGCGGAAACGGGTTTTTTTTCTGGCTCAGCGGCTGGTTTGGCTGGCGCGGCTGATGGTTTTTCTTCTACCGCAACTTTTTTTGGTTTTTTATGCTTTGGAATTTTTTTACCCTCAATAATTTTTTCCGAAATAAGCAAATTATGGAGGGTCGCTGAAGGTTTGGCTCCAACCGACAGCCAATATTTAACTCTTTCCCCTTTTATAATCTTTTCTTTTGTTAGAGGATTCCAAAAACCAACCTCCTCTACAAAACGCCCGGCTTTTGGCGGATTTTTTTTATCAGCCACCACTATTTTAAAAGCGGGCTGATTTTTTTTACCTACGCGAAATAAACGAATAACTATCATATTTTTACCAACCTTTAATTTCTAAAGCGTTTTTGGCTGCCCTTTCTTCGGCTTCTTGCTTTGAAAAGCCCTCGCCTTTTGCCGCTAACTCTTTACCCAAAAAAACTCCAACAATAAAGTGTTTAACATGGTCCGGCCCCCATTCTTCCAAAACCTTATAATTGGGAGTAATTCCCGCTCTTTCCTGGGCCTCTTCTTGAAAGCGGGATTTTGTATCTTTGAAAAGACCTTTTTCAATAATTTCCGGCAATTTGACGGTTATGTTTTTATCAATAAATTTCTCAGTTGTCTTGTATCCCTGGTCAAGATAAAGTGAACCAATAAACGCTTCAAGGGCATTGGCTAAAATATACTGTCTGGCTTTGCCAAGTTCTTTTTGTTCTCCTTTTGACAACAACAAAAAATCATTGAACCCTAAATCCTTAGCGATTGCCGAGAGTATTTTAGCATTAACCAGCGAAGCCCGCCAATTTGTCAACTCTCCCTCGGGCTTTTTTGGATAATTTTTGTAAAGGTTTTCTGTAATCACTAATTCCAAGACCGCATCTCCCAGAAATTCAAGCCGTTCGTTGTTGGATAAATAAAACTCCGGGTTTTCGTTTAGATAGGAGCGATGGCAAAACGCCTGAATCAACAAATCCTTATTTTTGAATTTTAA
>JAGUVE010000065.1 GCA_020063075.1 Parcubacteria group bacterium
CTAAATCAATCGCTGTCGATGGCTCCTTGTGGCTCTTAACCAAAGATAACGAAATATATCGCTATCGCCGGGGCGAATTTCAAGAGAAATTAAAAATCAATCTATTTCCGGAGCTTAAAAGCCCGACTAAAATTTGGACAAATGATTCTCTTCCCTATCTTTATATCTCAGAACCTTCTCAAAAACGAATAATCATTTTAACCAAAACCGGAAAAATCTTTAAACAATATCAGAGTGAAAGGTTCAATGAGCTGCTTGACTTTACCGTCTCAAGCGGCGGAAAAACAATCTACCTCCTAAACGGTTCAAAAATCTATCAATTATTTTAACTCCACTTTGGCGCCGGCGGCTTCAAACTTCTTTTTAATCTCTTCTGCCTCTTCCTTTTTGGCGTTTTCTTTCAAAACCTGGGGAGCGGCTGCCGCGGCATCAACCATGTCCTTTGATTCTTTTAAACCCTTGCCCGTAACATCTCTCACCACTTTTATCACCTCAATTTTTTTATCGCCAGTCGCCGTCAAAACAACGTTAAAAACTGATTTCTCTTCTGCCGCGGGAGCGGCACCGGCCGCCGCGGGAGCGGCTGCTACCACTTGAGGAGCTGCTGAAACCCCAAACTTTTTCTCCAAAACTTTTACCAGTTCTGCTAAATCCAAAACCGACATCGTTTCAATCTCCTCTACTAATTTCTTGAACTTTTCCGGAATTTCTATTTTTTCTTCCTTGCCCGCCGTAGCTTCAGCGGAGGCGGGTTTTTTTTCTTCCGTCATATTTATTTTTTAATTGCTGATAAAATACAGATCAGACCTTTAATATTTCCTTGTAATACGCTGATGAAATTTGAAATTGGGGCCGAAACACTTCCAACTAATCTTGCCAATAATTCCTCTTTTGTCGGCAATTTTGCCAATTCAATGATTTTTTCCGCCTCGACAAAGTTTTTTCCAAAAATTCCTCCCAGAATTTTTAAATTGGCGTTGGCGGCGGCTAATTGGTAAACGGTCTTGGCCGGGGATATCTCGTTTTTGTATCCAAAGATTGCGGCAATTTCTCCTTTTAGCTTTTTGAAATCAATTTCCAGCCCCGCATTTTTAAAAACAAACCCCAATAAGGTTTTTTTCGCCACCTTGAGCTCACTGCCCCCTTTTTTTAATTTTTTTCTTAAATCCGATAAATCCTTCACTTTTAAACCGGTGAAATCGGCAAAAATAATTATTCTTTGCTTCCCTGTCTTTTCCTTTAAACCCTCGATAATTTTTTTCTTTTGTTCTTTGGTTAATGGCATAAAATAAAAATGTCTGCTGCCGCAGACAAAATTGAGCGGTCAAGAACAGTTCTTGACCAAATTGTGCCTCGGCAGGTCTTAATTTTTGCCTGCTGTCTGCAGCGTTGTAATATTTAAGTAGCAAACTTCTGTTTCTTTGTCAACCCCCCCCACCTAATTTTATGAGGGCTTATGGTAATAGATAATCAGAGCCGATAGGCGGCTTCGCCTTATAGGTTTCGACAACCACAAACTTTCACTGAATTAGGTGTGGGGGTCAATCCTTCATTTTTTTATTCCAAAGAAGTTGAAAGTTCTAATTCCTTAACTTTTTCCCAGTCAATTTCGTTAAGAACGGTGATTTTGTCGTCGCCGATGATATAAAGATAATCATTGATATATATCGCGCGCTTGACCGAATTTTGACTTATGGCTTTTCGAAGCCACACTTTAGCCGGTGCAAGCCTGCATGACACGCTTGCTGGGCATTCACCCGGCACCGTGTAAGAAAACACATATCCGCCCTTGCTTCCGGGTAAAAAGAAAATATTGTGCTTTTTGTCCAGCAGAAACGCGTGGTAATTATTCGCCACTTCTGACCAATATTCATCCAATAAATATTTATCAAGCTCTATCGGATTATTTTTATTTGAAACATCAAATAATGAAATCTTTACTTGCGAACCCTCCATGCCAATTCCCAAAATATGCGTTTGGTCCAACGGATGCAAGTAGGAAGAGTACCCCGGAATTTTCAGTTCTCCTGCCATTACAGGATTTTTGGGATTTTCCAAATCAAGGACATAAAAGGGATCCGTCTGGCGAAAAGTAACAACATAACCTTTATCTTCAATAAATCTGACTGAATAAATTCTTTCCTTGAGCCCCAAATCCAAGACATTGCCAAAGATTTTTAAATCTCTGTCCAAGATATAAACGTCGTTGGCGCTTCCTCCCCCGCCGAAACCAAATCCAAATCCCCAGCCGAATCTCTCTCCGACGGTGACGGCAACGCGAAGATTGTCCTGATATTCATCTAAAGCAAATTGATTAAGAGGATGCCCGGGAACATTGCCTGAAGCTGAAATTTCAAACCCATCAACCATTATTTTCACTATGCCGGTTTTTTCCAAGTCCCTTTTGCGAACCTTATAATAATCTGCCATTCGGTTATTAAATTCATTTTGGATTCTTAGCCGCTCATCGGAAGACAAGGAATTCAAATGTCTTTCCCAGAGGAATTGAAATTCGTAAAGTTTAGATTGCTGACTGATGTCATAGTCATTCAGTTTCTCGATTTTTTGGAGGAGGGCGGAAGGCACCAGGTCTTTTCCTTCCTTGATGAAAAAATCGGCATAGAATTCAATGATATCTCCTGAATAGCCGTAAGTAATATAAATCGACTTCTCTGACATATAGATAATAGAAGCGCCGGAATTGCCGACAAATGAAATGTTTCTTTCTATTTTTCCTGAATCGGGATCCAGGGTCATCGATGTAAAATTAACATCTGCCGGGAAAGGAATAACGGGATGATATATTTCTTTGCAATCTATTATTAAAGGACTCTCCCCTGCTGTCAAAGGCCTTATTGGACAGGGATTTGACGCGTCAATTCTGTTTTGAGTAACCAGATAAACTTTGTTTTTATAAAGACGGCTTCCAACAATACCGGTATTATTTTCTAATTTTATTTTCCATTTTTCCTTGGGCGACTTGGAGTCAGAAACGTCGTAGCCGTAAATTTCATTTGCGGCGGCAGAAAATACAACTAAAACATTCTGCGATAAAAGCAAGTCGCCGCTTTTCCCTTTAATTTCGGAATCAATCGCCAAGTCGGTTGGCGGAAATGCCTTAATTATTTTCGTTCCGGGTTCCTGGTAATAAGGAGGCATTATTTTTTCTTGAGGCAAAATTCCCATTCGCCAATCCAAAATTCTAAAAATTTGACCGGGAGAGAAATAAATTTCCCTGCCGTCTGTTTTAACAATATCCGGCTCGTCAACGCCCGGAACCTGAACCGTTGTTTCGGAAACCCTCTCTGGCGCGCCCCCGCCCCCTCCCTTGCCATTTTCTTTTACTAAAGGAGAAAGAGAAGGGGGCATTATTCCCTCTCTCTAAAAAAGTCGCTTCCGATAGTAAAAATTTCGGCTTCAGATTTTGCCTCCTCTAAATATGCCTTGAATTCTTCTTCAGAAACGAATTTTTTAATGTCCTTTATTTCCCGACCGGGAGTTAAAGGGCCGGAACCGGAAGGCGGACTGGGTTTTATAAAAGGAATACCGGGAAATAGACGGGAAAATTCGTATTTTAAATTTTCATAATTTAAAAAAACAGCCAAAACACCTGTTAAAAAAACGCCGATTATGAGCAGGATTGCCAAGACGCTGTTAATTCGTTTTCCAAAAAATTTTGCCATATTTTTATAATTCAATATAATTTTACTTCAGATATTTTGCCCGGGCAAAATTATGCTCTTTAAAGGTTTTGCTGAAAATTGTTTTTCCTTCGGGAGTGGACAAATAATACCAATAATCGCTATCTTCAGGGTATACCGCGGCTAAAATTGAGTCAAGACCGGGGTTAGAAATGGGCCCTTTTGGCAACCCTAAGTATTTATAAGTATTGTATGGTGAATCAATTTGAGTGTCCTCTGTTGAAATTCTTGCCCCGTAGGGTCGCGAAGCGACTCCTTCGGGGTTTATTGTTTTTTTAATGTAAGTTATGGTGGCATCAACCTGAAGCGGCATACCTATTTTTAACCTTTTCCATAAAATTCCGGAAACCAATTTTTTGTCCTCAAGCGTCCTTACCTCTTTTTCAATTAAAGAAGCCATTGTTAATATTTCAAAAATTGTTTTGCCTTGTTTTTCCATTGTTTCTCTTGGTTCAGGAGCCAATTTTTTATTGAAATTATCTAAAAAAATTTTAATAATTTCTTTGGTTCCTTGTGAGGGATATAAATAATAAGTGTCCGGGAATAAAAAACCTTCCAAAGAAATGTCATCGGGGGCGCTTTCTAAAAAATTAAATTCGCTTTTAAAATCTCGGGTTTTAAATTCTTTGAGATTGGGTTTGGTCAAAATTAGGTCTAAACTATATTTCAATAACTCCTCTTTAGTAAAATTAATCTGCGTGGGATTTATTAATTTCTCTTCAATTTGGTTTAAATTAAATCCTTCGGGAATGGTAACTTTTATTTTAGCTGTTTCTCCAGTAATTATTTTATCCGCAAGAACAAAAATTGTATCATCTGGGGTCAATAAATAAACCCCGGATTTTAAATCGGTTGCTTTGCCTCTTATTAAAACATAAAAATAAAAAGGGAATCCGAATTTAAGAAACCCCTCCTTTTTCAGATTTTTGGCAATTTCCTCTAAATTTTCTCCCTTTTTGACCTCAAAAAGACCGCTGTTGTAATTCGACAAAATATAGATATAAAAAAAAGCGGAAAACAAAAGAAGGATAAGGATTAGAAAGAGTAAAATTTTTCTCATTTTTCTATTAACGGCACGAAAACAAACCCGGGATATTCGGTTTCTTCAAACTCCGCCGCAGATTTTTTAACAAATAGCCAGATTGACGCGCCAATCGGCGTCACTATCTTTCCCCCAATTTTTAACTGTTCTTTCCAGGCGCCGGGAAGTTTCTCGGCGCTGGCTGATGCCAAAATCTTATCAAACCCTTCGGCAAGCTCAGGGCGAGAGGCGTATTGCGGATATCCCTTTGAACCGTCAACGCAAATAAACTCAACCGTTCCCTTTTCCATGAAATTATATTTTGCAACGTTATTTTTTCCGAATTCCACTAATTCGGGAATTCGATCAATAGCTATGACTTTTCCTTTTTGGCTCACTATTTCAGCCAACAAAGCCGTTGTCCAACCGGAACCCGAACCAACATCCAAAATTTTATCCTCGGGTTGGGGTTGAAGTTGTTCCAGCATAAAAGCAACAACCAGCGGCTGAGAAATTGTCTGACCAAAACCAATAGGCAGAGCTTCGTTAACCTCTGCCAAGTCCTTCATATCTTCAGGCAAAAAATCAACTCTTTTGATTTTCCTGAAGGCATCAATTATTCTCGGCGTCTTTAGCCAACCCTCTTGAATTAAATTGTCAATTAGGGACATTAAATTACTGCGAGCAGTAGGCTCGTTGTTTTAATTTTTTTCTCAGCTTTAATCTCTGCCAAAAACTAATTCTATTGATGATTAAAATCCCATTCAAATGGTCAATTTCGTGCTGGATTATTCTGGATAGCATTGCCCCCTCTAAATACCCGGCGTTCGCGGGACTTTTTGAAATAAGCTCATCCTGCCCCAAACGAATCTTCCTTCCCGCAATATCTAACGCCTCAACCTCCACTAATTTTTGTCTTTTTATTTCTAAATAAGGTCCGGGCAAACTTAAACAACCTTCTTCTCCCAGTTCGCTATCTCTGCTCTTTCTCAAAATTTTTGGATTGATAAGGGCAAGCGGGCCCTCTTTGGTTCCTACCACTATTATTCTTTTTGAAACCCCAACCTGAGGAGCGGCTAAACCGGCCCCATGAACCTTTAGCATTGTTTCTTTCATGTCTTCAATCAGCCGCCTTATTTCCGGAGTAATTTCTTTTACCTCTTTTGATTTTTTCCTTAAAATTTGGTCCGGATATTTTTTTATTTCTAAAATCATAATAATTGCCTTTATTATTAAAACGGATGAGGCGGGCGATGCGGGGGCTGAGGGAATTGAACCCCCATCAATGCTTTTGGAGAGCATCGTTTTGCCGTTAAACTAAGCCCCCTATTTGGCGCGAGATACTATTTCTTAACTTCCTTATGTACTGTGTGCTTCCGGCACCAATTGCAAAATTTCTTCAATTCTAACTTCTTCTCGCCTGTCCCTGTCTTGCCGCCTTTTGATTTGTGAGAATAATAATTTATTCTTTTGCACGCTTCACACCGCAGTTTTATAAATGGTTTCTTTTTTGCCATAGTGGTTATACTAAATTAAACTTCTAAGCCGAGGACGAGAGTTGAACTCGTGACCTTTCCCTTACCAAGGGAGTGCTCTGCCACTGAGCTACCTCGGCAGAATTTATAAAATCTTTTCTCTTTTATCTAAATCAAAAACCTCTTTTATGTCAACGACTATCGCTCCTTTCGGGAGAGGCGGATTGCTTTTTCTAACTGCGGTTTCTAAATATTTTCCCTCCGCATAAATTGTCGCTATGCCATCTATCCGGTAATACGCATTATTTTCAAAAGTAGCAATTGAAACTTTATTGTTTTCTCTGATATTTTCTAAGCTTTTTCCCATCGGACAAGCGCCTATTAACAATCTATCGTCAACAAAACCCAACGAAACAACCACAATCGCGCGAGGGCTGCCCTCTTTTGAACTCGTTGCCAGCACTATATTTTGTCTTTCTTTTAATGCATCTTTCCATTCCATTTTATTATTTTTGAATTTTATGTTTTGAACTTTGAATTTAGGTCGCCAAGGGCGACCGCTTGTGGGCAGGGAGGGATTCGCACCCCCGAAGGCCAGTGGCCGCCAGATTTACAGTCTGGTGCGATTGACTACTCCGCCACCTGCCCCTAACTTTGTCATTTTAGCAAAAATTGTCTTATTTGCCAATGGTTTTAGCCCGTTTCTTCCGCCACTCTGCGATTTTTTGATGCTTGCCGGATAATAAGATCTTTGGCACGCGCCATTTTACGCCCCTTTTTGGCGAAAAAATTTCCGGCCTTGTGTACTGCGGATACTCAATAAATCCCTTTTCTTTAGTAATTCTTTCCTTAAGCAATTGGGGCTTTCCCAAGACCCCGGGAATCAACCTTGAAACTGCTTCCATTACCACCATTGCAGGCAATTCCCCGCCCATTAAATCGTAATCGCCAATTGATAATTCAATGTCTGCGATATGCCGCGCCACTCTTTCATCCACTCCTTCGTATCGACCACAGATAAAAATTATTCTATTCAACTTAGAAAGTTTGTATGCTAATTGTTGATTAAATTTTCTGCCGCGAGGAGTAAATAGTATTATTTTTGAATTTTTATCTGTAATTTTTAATTTTAAATTTTTAATTTTTAATTTAGTCAAGCTGGAGACCGCTCTAAATATTGGCTCCAGCTTGACGACCATTCCCAATCCCCCCCCAAAAGGCCGGTCATCAACGGTTTTATGCTTATCTTTAGCCCATTTTCTTAAATTATGGATATTAATTTTAATTAAACCTTTCTCTTGGGCTTTTTTAATAAATGTCTCTTTCAAATAAGAATCAAAAATTTTAGGAAAGATTGTGATGATATTAAACTGCATAACATAATTGCAATAAAAAAGAAAACCGCGCCATTGATAATATAGCACGGCTTTCTATGTTCGTAAACTTTAAAATTTAGTTTACAATTTTAACTCTTCGAGTTCCGCACTTGGCGCTTTCCTTTCCCGAACTGCCCCTCCTTCCGGTTCTTCGATCTTTAAATTCACTCGAGCGTGATTTTTAAGACCGACAATTCGCACCAGAGACCGAATGGCTCTGGCAGTTGCTCCGGCCTTGCCGATGATCTGACCCATATCTTCGGGATGTACTCTCAAAGAAAGTAAGACGCCCATTTCATCAACCCTGCGGTCGATTTTGACATCTTCCGGGTGATCAACCAAGGACTTCACAATGTATTCAAGGAACTCTTGGTCGTTTAATTTTTTCTCATCCATAATTGCTTGCAGTTTTTCTGAAGTAGCCGACCTTTGCTTCTCACCTGACTCCCTTTCTTTCGGGAAGAACGGCGAGTCCAATATAGTGCTACTAGTTTAAAAAGTACCACTTTTCAAAAATTTGTCAAGAAATTTCTAATTGCCGTGAGCCGATGGTCGGATTTGAACCGACGACCATTTTGTTATTATCATTTGGAAATGGACTATTTTTATATTCCCAGTTTTTTATGAGATGCGAGTGTTGCTTTTCCAATCTAAATAATTTTTCTTTAATACTAAAATCAAAGATTTATTATAACACAAAAAAGCCTCTTGTCAGAATCGAACTGACGTCGACGGTTTACAAAACCGTTGCTTTGCCACTAAGCTAAAGAGGCAAATGGCATTGTATAGAAAACTTTAAGTTTTCCAGTTATAGGAAACCTTTGGTTTCCTATATGCTTATTTTTTCAGTTTTTTAATTTCCTGCCTTATTTTTTCCCAGTAGTCGTCCAGTTTTGGAGCGTTCTTTCTCTGATGGCTTTCTCTTAATTTCTGGAGCCAATGGAAAGTGAGGTTTTCTATTTTTAAAACTAAGATTCTGATTTTTGCTAAAATTTTTTGCAGAAAAAGCTCGTAAGAAAAATTTTTAAAAGGAAGTATTCTTTTAATTCTTTTTCCGAATTTCGAAATTAAACCTTCTTTGGTGGGCAAAAGTGAAACTTCCGGCAGTACAACCAAAATTGGCATTTTCCGAAAGATAATAATAATTATTCCAAGAATACTGCCGATAAAAATAATTGTCGCAATTGACTCCACCATCTTACTTTTTAGTTTTTACTTTTTAGTTTTATATCTCGTATCTGACAAAATTTTTCAAAACGATATTTTCGCCGAATTTAGCAATCGCCTCATCAATTAAATCCTTGATTTTTTTTGTTTCATCGCGAATCCAGGATTGTTCCTCCAACGGAACTTCTTTGGGAGAGATTGCGGCGAGTTGCAGACATAATTCGTGAGCTAATTTTTGGAAGTCCAGGGACTTGGCAACGAAATCCGATTCACAACGAAGTTCAACCATCGCCCCAATTCTTTTTCCGGGATGAATATAGCCCTCAACCACTCCCTGTCCCGCTTCTCTTTTTTGCTTATCTGCCGCAAATTTCCTGCCCCAGTCCTTCAAAACTTCCTTTGCCTTACTAAAGTTCCCGCCCGCTTGTTCCAACGCTTTTTTGCATTCAGAAATTGAAAGCCCTGTTTCCTCACGGAGTTGTTTAATCTGGTCAATAGTAATCATAAATGAGCACAAAGTATAAAATGCAAGGCGTAAAAAAACAATGTAAAATTAAAAATATTTTAAGCTTCCGGTTGTTGTTTTTCGCTTTTAGTTTTAAGTTTTGCGCTTAATATCGCCTCCTTCACTTTCTCCGAAATATATTTCAAAGATAATATGGCATCGTCGTTAGCCGGGATAGGATAATCGGCTAAAGTCGGATCGGCGTTGGTATCTGAAATTGCAATAACCTTTACCCCCTTCACCCTTGCTTCTTTTACCGCTAAATCGTCCTTTTTCATGTCAAAAACAAAAATGGCTTCAGGAAGTTTTTCCATATTCTTTATGCCTCCAAATTTCAATTCCATGTCTCTTAATTCTTTTTGCATTTTGGCTCTTTCCTTTTTTTTATATTTTTCCATCAATTCCGAATCCCCAAGTTTTTTCTCCAATTCCTTCAAATATTCCACTCTTTTTTTGAGCACTCCAAAGTTGGTAAATGTTCCTCCGAGCCATCTCTCCTGCACAAAGGGAAGCCCGCATTCAACCGCCATTTCCTTAACCAGATCCTTAATTTGGATTTTTGTTCCGACCAAAAGCAAGATTTTTCCTTCTAAAATTAATTGCTGAATAAATTTTAATGCCTCTCTTAATTTTTCTTTTGTTTTTTCCAAATCAATGATATGAACGGTGTTTCTCACTCCCTGCAGATAAGGCATCATTTTTGGGTGAATTTTTGAGGTCCGATGGCCAAAATGCAGGCCGGCTTTGGCCATTTCCTGCAAATCCAAACTAAAATTTTCCTCTATTTCTTTTTTTTCTGCTGAAATTGGCATACCCAGTAGAGAAATTTCGACTTTTATATTTAGTAATATATTTGAGTTACTAGATTTTAAAACCGAAATCCTCAATAAGTTTTAAACACCCAGCAACGTTCTTTATTTCGGAATTTGAAAAATTCAGAAATAAAAACTTGTTCTTTTCGATGTTTTTCTTCGAAAAAACATCGAGTCGAAATTCTTCTACTGGGCATAGTATTGCTAAATATACCAATCTTTTTGAAAACAATCAAGGCCTTGATTTCAAAAATGTTTTTTGTTAAAATTTTAACTATGAAAGAAAACATCCACCCAAAATACTATCCCGATGCAAGGGTTAAGTGCGCTTGCGGAAATACCTTTACGGTTGGTTCAACCAAGGAATTTATTGAAACCGAAATTTGCTCAAAGTGTCATCCCTTTTATACCGGGAAAGAAAAGCTCGTTGATACGATGGGAAGGATTGAAAAGTTTAGAAAGCGTTTGGCCAAGAAAGCCCAGTAGAAGAATTTTGGCAGTATTTTTCTTGGGAAAAATCTATATCGCAAAGCGAGCCAAAATTCTCTACTGGATTAGTCCCGTAGTGAAATTTGACTATTATACTTAACACTTCGCGAAGCGGTTGTCAAATTTCTACTACGGGAAAACGAAAAAGTAAACCCCGTTAGAAATTCCGAAATTCAAATGAATTTCTGCTTTCAAGATTTTCGCGTCTGAATTCCAAGGTTTCTAACGGAGTAAATAAATAATAAATGTTAGGGTCAAGCGAGGAATCGATAAAAAAGGAATACAAAGAAATTCTAAATCAACTCAGCGATCCTGAGTTGATTTCGGATTGGGAAAAGTTTGAGGAATTGTCAAAAAGAAAAAGCTTTTTGGAAAAAATTCTCGGTAAAGAAAAGGAAATAGAAGAGCTCAAAAATAAAATTGAAGAGAATAAATTAATAATTTCAGCTAAAGAAGACAAAGAATTGATTTCTTTGGCTGATTCAGAAATAATTCAGCTTCAAGAAAAAGAAAAGGTTTTAAAAAAAGAATTAAACGATTTTATTTACAGCGAAAAAAAAGGCGCTCCTCAGCCCTTGCTCATTGAAATTCGGGCCGGCGCCGGAGGAGAAGAAGCCGCTCTTTTTGTTGTTGTTTTATTCAGAATGTATTCAAGATACGCCCAAAAACGGGGCTGGAAGCAAAAAACATTGCACTCCCATCCAACTCAGATGGGCGGCTTTAAAGAAATTATTTTTGAATTGAATAACGGCGACGTTTTTTCTGAAATGAAATATGAAGGAGGGGTGCACAGAGTTCAAAGAATTCCAACAACTGAAAAGGCGGGGAGAATCCATACCTCCACCGCTTCGGTTGCTGTTTTACCAAAACCGAAAGGAACTGAAATTAAAATTGACCCCAAAGATTTAAAACTGGATTTTTATAAGGCATCGGGCGCCGGCGGCCAATATGTCAATAAAAGAATGACGGCTGTCAGAATAACCCATTTGCCAACCGGTATGGTCGCTACCTCTCAAAGCGAAAGAAACTTAGCCCAGAATCGGGAAAACGCAGTATCAATTTTGGAAGCCCGTCTTTTGGAAAAAAAAGAAAGAGAAGAAATGGAAAAAATCGGAGAAAAAAGAAAATCGCAAATTGGATGGGCAAAAAGGGCCGAAAAGATAAGAACTTATAATTTTCCCCAAGATAGGATTACCGACCACCGGATTAAGAAAAGCTGGCATGATATAGAAGGAATAATGGATGGAAAATTAGACCTAATTACCGCGGCGCTTCAGAAGGCCGGTGTTTAATCGCTCCCCGCC
>JAGUVE010000020.1 GCA_020063075.1 Parcubacteria group bacterium
CCTAAAATGAGAATGATGGCTATTCCATAAATAAGGGCTGAAAACCAGAGCCAAAAAACTGCGCCCGGCAGTCCTAAAATATTTGCAGACATAGGTTATTTTTAAAAAAGTAAAATTAATCGACCTTTTTTTTAGTTGCTTCCCTCACCCTCTTCATTGCAATTTTTAAAGCGACTTCCCGAGGGTTTATTTTTTTCTTTAGCGCTTCCTTTAGAACGAGCCCGGTGTTCTTTGCGATTTTTTCTTCTACCAGTTCAAACATTCTCGTCGGGTGATATCCCCGGTATTCAGAATAAGATGAAATCACGCCCCCGGAATTTGCCACAAAATCAGGAACAATTAAAATTCCTTTTTTTGACAAGCCCCTTTCTATTTTTTCCGACATCGGAATGTTGCCGGCTTCAACAATTATTTTTGCTTTGATTTTGTTTTTGTTTTTTTCATTGATGACATCGGTAACCGAAGCCGGAATCAGAATGTCCACAGGTAAACCCCAAAAATCTTCTGCCTTAATTCTTTTTCCTTTTGGATAGTCGGTCAAGCGCCCTTTCTTTTCTGCCATTTTTTCAATGATTTCTTCATCAAAGCCGTCTTTTTCAAAAATTGTGGCGCTCAAATTGGCTAAACCAATAATTTTTGCGCCCATCCGGGTTAGATATTTAAAAGTAAAGGTTCCCACATTGCCAAATCCGTGAATAGCAACTTTGGCTTTTTTTATATCAATACCGAGCAGTTCAGCGGCTATTTTAGCGGCTTGAGCGACGCCAAAACCGGTGCTGCCGAATTCGTGCGGAATTCCGCATTTTTTTTGGCCCGGCTTGCCGAAAATTTCTATACATAAATTCTCCGACTTGCCGGTAGCCGACCGCCAGTTTTTTGTCGCCTCAACAAACCACTGCATTTCTTTTTCTCCGGTGTTGACATCGGGGCCCGCAATATATTTTTGAGGAGTAAAATGTTTTATGGCTTTGGCAAAACTTTGGACAATTTGTTTTTTCAAATTATCGGAACCGCCGGGCCATATAATTCCGGCTTTCGCTCCCCCTAAAGGCAATTCAGCTAAAGCATTCTTAAAAGTCATTGTTCTTGCCAGACGAAAAACCTCTTTTAAGGTTACACCCTGAGTCATTCTAATGCCTCCTTTCCCCGGTCCCAAAGCCGTATTGTCAATAACTAAAAACCCCTTCATCCCGATTTTTGGGTCATAAACTTCAACAAGGTATTCAGGACCAAATTCGTCGAAAATAATTTCTGCCATTTTTATACTCCGCAGCCGCCGCCGCCAGAAGGCGATTCTTCAAGAAGGTTATTGGTCTTTAACCAGTTCCGAACCCGGTTCCATCCTTGGGGGGTGGAATAATCTTTGCCAGCCGCAAGTCGCCCGTCAACCTGGCTCCAATCCTTGCCTTCTTTCGCTTCAAAATAAGTGGCTATGTCAAAATATGTCTGAGGAAACCAGAAGCCGTTAACGTATTTGAAAGCGCTAAAAATTTCATCTAAACTCGCTCCTTGAGCCGCCATACCGTGATTGCAGTCGGGGAAACCGGTCGGATTTGAACAGCAGGGTCTGTAGGAATTAAAAGCGAATTCCTCCAAAATTTTTTGCTGCTCTGCGGTCAACTTTATAATTTCGGATTTGGAATAAATCTGGGTTGCATCTTTTTTCCCCAAAGTCCAGCCGCCAGTTGAAGCAAAATCCAATCTTATCCTTGCCGTATTTTATCATCGGGCCTTCGTCTAAAATTTGATTTTTATTTGCCAAACCCAGGGCCCAGAAAAAATTTAAAAGAAAATAAGAATTTTCAGGCGAAATTTTAATCTTGGCACCGGAGCCCTCGGTTAAAATCTTCAGTTGTTCATTGGTCAGGGGCTGGCCTGCTTGTTCATAAACGGATTTCATTTTTTCCAAATCAATAGCGCCAACAGCCAAGAGTTTTGGCCCGATATCGCCGAAACTCGCATTGATAGTATAACCCTGAGAAGGATTGATTTTTTGCAGAATTGCCGAAGAATCGGTTCCGGTAATCGCAGGGTTTTTTATGGCAGAACCTTCCGATTTTGTCTTTTGAAATGAAACGCGAAAATTAAGTTCGTCGGCTATCAAAGGGAGATAAGCAACGAAAAATAAAAGGAAAAAACCAAAAAAAGCAGGTAAAATTTTAAACAGCAGGTTTTTTTTAGATTTTTTAATACCTTCATTTAATTGAGGGACAACTTCTGCCTTCTGAGAAATAATTTGAGACGACGAAAAGATAGCCAAACCGAACAAAAATATAGAAATAACTTTAACCTCCAAGCCCTGAAAAGGAAAAGCGGCTAAACCTCCGGCAATGCCAAAAAATGAAGCCAAAAAAGCGCCGCAGACCGGGCAGCCGATGGATAAAGCGCCCAAAAAAGAAGCGATGAGATTATTGCCAAATTGGCTTGGTTCAGCTCCCTTCCTTTCCCGCACCTGCCAGACCAAAAGCGAAATAGCCGCGCCGAAAAAAACAGCTGAAAGCAAGGTCAAAATAATTGAAGCCCAATTATAAAAAGCGGTGTTTTTTTCAAAAAAGACCTTGAAAGTGGTGGTTTCCAAAAAAAGAAAATAATAAAGCGCCAAAAGATTCAAAGACAAACTCAAAGCCAAAAAGAGATAAAGTTTGTCTTTAAAAACCGACTTTAGAGAAAAAATTATATTTTTCATAATTTTACGATTAATTTGTTCAGAATATCCCGTCTTTATTTTAATGTCAATAGAAAAAAATTATTTAGTTACCCTTCCTGAAAGTTTGACTTCGGCTTTTTTGTTTTGCGAGTCGTTGGTTGAAAGATAAATTACTCGCACCACCTCGCCTTTCCCCTGGGGTCCGTGAAAAGCCGGGTCAAAAACAACTTCCAATTCCCCCTTTTCTCCCGGTTTTAACGTTTCCGACCAGGCGGCGGGATTTATTCCGTGCCCCGGCATAGTAAATTCGGGACTAACCCTATCCCCTATTTTTAAAACCGCTTTTGTGCAACCGCAGGAAGTCAAAATATCGTTTATTTTTAAATCGCCTTCGCCGGCATTCTTAATTTCGTAGGTCTTTTTAACCAAACCGGCTGATATTGAAACGGCGCCAAAATCATATTCCAAAGGCGTTATTTCAATTCTCCCTCCTTTCCCATTTTCTCCTAAATTGGGCAAACCAAAAATCAAAACCATTGCTATTAATAATGTTTGGACTGACCCCCGAAATTTGGACACCTTGTTAAGATAAGATTTGGGTGGTAAGATGAAATCATATGGAGAACAAAAAACCAAGGAGAAAATTTACC
>JAGUVE010000001.1 GCA_020063075.1 Parcubacteria group bacterium
ATAAAATTACGAAAAATCTTCTAAAAAATTATTACGAAAAAGTCAAAAATATGAAATAAGTTTTAATGCTCAAAGTTCAAGTGTCATTTTTGGACAAGGTTTTGGTTTGCGGTATCACCCCCTACTTTTTGGAAAAGGGTGCTCTTTGGTTTGAGCAGAACATAAACAAAATTCTTGAGGCGAGAAAAACCCAGTCTTTTTTTGAGGAAAACACGATTTTTCTGGAAAAGAATCAGTCCTGTAATCTGTCCCAACTTTTACGGAAATTGGACGAAATGGGGTATGAAAAGGTTTTGGATGTTTCGGAAATGGGCGAATTTGCACAAAGAGGAGGGGTTATTGATGTGTTTCCCGTAAATTTGAATTTTGCCGCGCGGCTTGAATTTTTTGGAAACCGGATTGAAAACCTGCAAAAACTGCCGATTGAAATCGCGGATGAAAAGAAAGCTAAAGAAATTTTAAAAAAACGGCTGAAATCCCAAAGATTATTTTCCGACTTAAAAGGGTTAAGACCGGGCGATTATCTTGTTCACCTTGACCACGGCATAGGAATTTACACGGGTCAAAAAAAGATTAACGAAGAAAATTATTACCAAATTGAATATGCCGATGGCGACAAACTTTATGTACCGCTGGGCCTGGAAAGAAAGCTTTCAAAATATATCGGCTTTGTTGAACCGAAAATCTCGCGGCTCAGCACTTTAACTTGGCAGAGAACAAAGAAAAAAATTAAAGAAGATGTTGAGAAACTGGCAAAAGAACTGCTGGAAATATACGCCAAAAGAGAGGTAAGTTCCCGACCGGCATATCTGCCCGACGACGAAATAGACGCCAAGCTGGCAAGCTCCTTCTCGTACGAAACGACTCCTGACCAGACGGAAGCAATCAAAGACATTAAAAACGATTTGGAAAAAGAAAAACCGATGGACCGGCTCGTCTGCGGCGATGTGGGGTTTGGTAAAACCGAGGTTGCTTTGCGGACAATGGTCAAGGCGGTCAAGTCGGGGCATCAGGCGCTGCTCCTTTGCCCGACAACGATTTTGGCAAACCAGCACTTTCAAAATTTCAAAGAAAGATTGAAAGACCTGCCGCTCAGAATTGCTTTGCTTTCACGCCTACAATCAAAAAAAGAACAAAAAGAAATAATTAAAGATATAAAAGAAGGCAAAATAGATATTGTCATCGGCACTCATCGCGCCCTGTCTTCGGATGTTGAATTTGAAAATTTATCGCTGTTGGTTCTTGACGACGAGCAGAGATTTGGAGTCAAACAAAAAGAAAAATTCAAAAAATTCAGGGCATCTTTGGATATTTTATCTCTTTCGGCCACGCCAATTCCCCGCACCTTTTACTTGGCTCTGTCCTCGTTAAAAGACATCAGCATAATTCAGACGCCGCCGCCCGGGCGATTACCGGTCAAAACCTCAGTACTGCCTTTTTCGGAAAAGATTATCAAAAATGCGATTGAGCAAGAAATAAAAAGAGGCGGT
Organism: Parcubacteria group bacterium; assembly: GCA_020063075.1. Taxonomy (GTDB): domain Bacteria; phylum Patescibacteriota; class Minisyncoccia; order Minisyncoccales; family JAGUVE01; genus JAGUVE01. The sequence goes on from JAGUVE010000001.1 coordinate 1,491, forward strand.
CAGGTTTATTATCTGCACAATCGCGTGGAGACAATGGCGGCAGTAAAAAATTTTCTGACAGATTTGACAGGGTATTTTAAACCGGAAATAAAATACGGTTTGGCTCACGGCCGACTGAACGAAAAAGAATTGGTGAGGATAATGAACGCTTTTCAAAAAAAAGAAATTGATGTTCTCGTCGCCACCACCATCATTGAAAACGGGATTGATTTGCCCAATGTCAACACATTGATTGTCGCTGACGCAACGAAACTTGGCTTGGCTCAGGCATATCAAATCAGGGGCAGAATCGGCCGAAGCCATATTCAGGCCTTTGCCTATTTTCTCTACGGCGGCCATTTGACGGAAAAAGCGGGCGAAAGATTAGCCGCGCTGAAAGAAGCCGAAGATCTCGGCTCCGGCTACAAAATCGCAATGAAGGACTTGGAAATAAGAGGCGCCGGCAACATCTTGGGCAGAGAACAATCCGGCAACATAAACCGAGTGGGCTTAAATCTCTACTATCAGATGCTGTCTGAAAGCATAGAAAAATTGAAAAGCTAATTTTTTATCAATTTTAAAAATTCTTTTTCATTGATTATTTTCACGCCCAATTTCTTGGCTCGCTCGTATTTTGAGCCGGGGGCTTTACCGGCGACAACATAGTCGGTTTTTTTGGAAACCGATTCTGAAATATCGCCGCCCAAAAGCCGGATTTTCTCTTTTGCCTCTTCCCTGCTCACTGATTCCAAACCCCCGGTTAAAACAAAAGTTTTTCCTTTCAGGGGCTGGCGTCTCGGTTTTTTTTCCTCAATTATTTTAACTCCGACCTCAATAAGTTTTTCAACAAATTTCAAATTTCTCTTTTCTTGGAAAAAATCGTAAATTGATTTTCCGACAATGGGCCCCACATCCCTTATTTTTTGCAATTCCTCAAGAGAAGCGCTTTTTAATTTTCCGAGTGTTTCAAAACGCTCAGCCAAGTCCTGGGCTGTTTCCACGCCCACATTTCGGATGCCCAAGGCATAAATAAAATTTGGCAGAGTAATTCTCTTTTTTGACTGAATGGCAGAAATTAAATTCTGGGCTGATTTTTCGGCAAACCTTTCCAAAGGAGTAAGGTCGCCTTCTTTCAATAAAAACAAATCGGCCGGGTCGGAAACCAAACCCTCGTCAACCAGCCGGTCTATGATTTTGGGGCCCAAACCGATGATGTCAAAACCAGTTCCCGAAACAAAGTGATAAAAATACTCTCTTTCCCGCGCTCGGCATTTTGAATTTTTGCAGCGTAAAATTACTTCGGCCTCGGCCTTCGCTAATTTTGTTCCGCAAACCGGGCAATTTTTCGGCATTTTAAACTCCTTTTCTTTGCCGGTTCTCAGTTCCGGCAAGACCTTAATAACATGGGGTATCACGTCCCCCGACCGGCCGACAATAACCGTGTCGCCGATTTCTAATCCCAGCCGCTTTATTTCGTCTTCATTGTGCAAGCTTGCCCGGGAGATGGTAACGCCGCCGATTTCAACCGGTTTTAAAACAGCCAAGGGGGTCATCGCCCCGGTTCTGCCAACGTGAACTTCTATGTCTTCAACAATTGTCGTTGCCTGCTTTGGCGAAAATTTAAAAGCCCGAACCCCGCGGGGGCTTTTGCCCACCACCCCTAATTTTTGGAAAAGAGAATTGTCGTCGATGTTTACCACCACTCCATCAATCTGAAAATGATATTTTTCCCGCTTTTCTGCCGCCTCTTTCCAAAAATCCGCCGCCTCCTCTAAATTCCGGCATTCTTTGCCGGGGTCGGTTTTAAATCCCAAAACCGGCAAGAGCATATGCTCCTCTGAATGTTTTTTTTGCCCCAAATCCGCAACAATATCGTAAGCCAAAAATTTCAGAGGTCTTGAAGCGGCTAATTTCGGGTCCAACTGCCGAATGGAGCCGGCCGATAAATTTCTGGGATTGGCGAATGTCTTTTCTCCTTTTTTCTCCAGTTCTCTGTTTAATTTTTCAAAGTCCCTTACATTCATATATACTTCCCCGCGAATCTCCATCTCTCCCTTCTTAATTTGCTTTTCAACTTCCTCCACTAAATTTTTAATGGCCGGAGACAAATTAGTTTTTCTGATTTCCAGTTTCAACGGAATTGATTCAATTGTCTTTAAATTTTGGGTAACATCCTCCCCTACTTTTCCGTCTCCTCTGGTTGAACCAACTTTGAAAATCCCTTTTTCATAAATCAAAGAAATAGCAAAACCGTCAACTTTTAATTCGGCAAAATACTCCAAACTTACGCCGGGCATCAATCTTTTAAGATAATCTTCCCAGTCGCTCAATTCTTCGGCTGAAAAAACATCCTCCATTGAAAGCATTAAGGTTTTGTGTCCGATTTTTTTAAAGCCGGCCAATGGTTTTCCGCCCACCCTTTGGGTCGGAGAGTCGGGGGTAATAAACTCCGGAAATTGCTGTTCAAGTTTGTAAAGTTCGTGTTTTAAAGAATCCAAAGCCGCGTCAGAAATCTCCTGCCTGTCCAAGACATGATATAAATAGCGATGATGAGAAATGACCTTTTTCAGTTTTTCAATTCTCTTTTTTGCCTCAGCTTTGGTTATACTCTCTGACATATTTTATAATTCTTACCTTTTGAAAAAACCATATTGACAAAATTTGGCGATAGGAATAATCTATAACTAGAATCTACAGGAAAAAGCACCTCTTAAGGTTTCGTCCTTTGGCGGTGCTTTTTCATTTTATAGTTTTATATTCCAACTTCCCGCGCAAATTATCCATAAATACAATTTTTTCTTTTGCTGATTTCTTAAGCAAGCTAGAGCAGGTTCTATTATAAGAACTCATTACCAAACGGAGTTTTTTGTGCTCATAAAGATATTTAACCAACGAATAGAAATCGCCGTCGCTTGAAACAATAATCGCTTTATCGTAGTTATTGAAATCTATCATCGCTTGCAATACTAAATCGGCGTCTATATTACCTTTAGCATGACCGTCTTTATCTGGAATCGTCGGCTTTAAAACCAATATATATCCTGCCTTTTGGAGAGAAGAATATAAATCTTGATTTGTGGGAATATACCCAACAAACATATACGCGGTAGAAGTATTATATTTTTCAGTTAAATATGTTCTAAATTTTATCCAATCTAATTTCCAGCCTAAAGCTTCAATTCCTAAATTTAGATTGTTGCCGTCTATAAACGCGAAATTATTTTCTTTTTGTTGCATAATTTTTGCCCGCCTTCACTCCTGTCCCGTAGGGTCGCAAAGCAACTCCTTAGGGGTTAAATTGCGGAGTAATTTGTTCGGGGTTGGCCAAGACATGATTGATATTATTTTAACAATTTTCTGAGACGCCGATCTTCAAAATTCTTGATATCTTCGTATTCAACCCAAAAATCAGTGCTTCTACTTTTTCTTTTCTGCCCGTTGTATCGTCTAAAATATTTCTTACCGAATACTGATTTTGCTTTTTTATCTGAAAGAGTAAAAAATTGTGGTGTATGATTTTTTAGCCACGCCTCAACATTTACAAAAATATAAAACAGATTGTGGGTATAGCCGGCACTTAACGATACGAGCTGTCTTGAATTCTCTTTAATTTTTACGTCGCAAAAGTTTTTTGCATGCTGCCTTACCCACTTTGGCTTATTATCTTTATCGTAGACTGTTGTGGCCTTGGCATCTATTTGTATTGTTCTTCCGTTCAATGTTAATTCAAGATCCCATCTTTTATTGGCGCTACCGGCATAAATAATCTTATTATCCAATTTTGAACAGAGATTAGCTTTGTAGGTATCTAAAAGCTGTTTTAAGACTAATAGTTCTCCAATAAAACCACGATCAAATGGTTTACCGCATAATTTCCGGAATTTCCAACAATCGTCTAGTAATTTTTCGGTTGAATTTTCCCATCCCTTAAACTCTTTGTTTTTCATAAATTTATTCTCCTAATTTTTTTGTTGACCAAGTCATATTATTTTTGTTCCAAAAGTTTCCTGAAGACCGCTCCGTAATCTCCGTCGCCATATTTGGTGCCTACAATATCGTTATCTTTCAACATTGCATTCTTTACTGATTCCCAATCAGCTTTTTGAAATTTATTTTTATCAAAAAACTCTTTTATATCAGCAATAAAAAATTTCATAAACTCTAAGAATTGATTCATCTTTTCCGGATTTTGTAGTCCTCGCGCCAACGCGATTCTGTGTTCAAATAATTGCCACGGCTTTATATTGGCACACCAACCAATACTCCAAGTTATTTTTGGATAAAGAGTCATTGTTCTAAATCTTTCGTAATCTTCTTTAAAGTAAGTAAACATAACTTGATCTATCAAAATGGTGCCCGCCAGCGCCGATAGGAAATAACCCAACCTCTCTTTTGGGATATGCCCAAGATTATCCAGATTACTCTTTTGATTTACAAAAAGCTCAACAATATGAAAATGTCCGTCTCCACCAAGAATAACTTTATTCAGAACTTCTTTTAAATCATCAAGGAATTTTTTGTAATAATAATCTTTCGGGTCCATATTATTTTGAATTTTGCTCAACAATCTTAATCTCCTTTGGCGTGAGGCTGTAGGGTTTATAAACGAGTTGGTCGATTTATTTATCGATTTTTAAACTAAGTCTTTAATAAATTCTCCGAGCAATATGGCACTTAAGGCGACTCCTTTCGTTTTTTTAACTTTTTTATACGTATACGTATTGCTCTTAAACCAAACTATCCCATCTAGAATCGCCACCCCTTCTATGTTTTTACCACTTATTTTTGTAATTTTTATCGCTCCGTCAAATTGATTATTTTGCGTCCCGCCGTAATCACTTAAAAATTTTGCCTCGCCGATTATAAATTTATTTTTAGCCCTAAGAATAAAATCAGGTCTCCTATTCAAACCCTTCAACCCTAATTCCCTATCAGCAAATTGTTTTAATTTTTCATCGCTTCCTTTTAAAAAAACCGCTTCTTTACTTACTTTAAATGCTTTCTCTTCTAAAAATGGGTAGCCTATGCCTTGTAACCACTTTTGGAAGCTTTGGCCAAATTGTCGGGATGGGGATTTTGCCTGAATCACTAGCTTTAATAAATTATTAATTTTTATCGAAAAAAGTTTTCTCCCAATTCTATCTATCGTTTTTGGATTTTTTACGATTAAAAATGGATATTTCCTTAAGGAGGCAATATAAGGATCGTTGATTGGAAATTTTTTTAATTTAAAGAAGCTTTGAATCAAACCTACTTTATCTTTTTTGTTATAATTTTTTACAATATCCACCCTCGACTCTTTTAATAACTCTCGCATCTGCTCTTCGGAAACCAGATAAATATCAAAAAGCAAATCGAGATAATTTTTTGTATTCGCTAAGTCTATACTTCTTTTAACCCATTTGTTCATATTTTGGTATTTGATAATAATGACCGCTGATTCCTCTTTTTACTAATCGCGTTAAAATAGATATAATTTATAAATTTATAAACAAAATCAAAAGAAATTCTCTTCCTGCCGTTGTCGCGATAATTAGTCAGAAAAAGAGACGAATGTTTTTCCCTCATCTCGTTTATCTCGCGATTAAAAATATCTATAATTTTCTTTTGCGCCGTAATGGGTATTTTATCTTTAAAAATAAGATATACCATGTGGCGGGAAGTTTCCTTGCTTACCAAACAATAAATTCCATATTTTCTCACATCTTCAAGTGCGATTTTCCCTTTTTCAGTACCGCTATCAATGGCTTTCAAAAGAATTATATTTGATTTTATATCGTCAAATAAATTTTTGGATACTTTTATTGTTCCTATATTTTTAATATGGTTGAAAGCGGCGGGCATTTCTATCAAACCCCGCTTTAATGAAGCATCATTCCCGGTTAATCTGCGGATTCCAAGTTCGTTTCTCTGATTTTTAATGATTTTTAAAAACTCGCCATTTATAGTCCATGAAAAATCTTTTTTCAATTTTATATTGATAACTTTATCTCCGGGATAAATATGGGTCTTGATACTAAACTTATCATTAAAATAATTGCTTTTTTTTCTGTAATAAAAAGCTATAACATTATAAGTCGTGTCGGGAAAAACTTGATGTCTGAAATAATTCATTTCAATAATTTCAAATTTACTGAAAAATATATCTCTAATTTTCCTTGAATTTTCCGCTGAGAGAAAGTTGATGGGAACTATCACGATTCCCTCGTCGCTATTAAGTATAGAAAATAAGGATATCTGGTATAAATCTTCAAAATTATTTTTATCAAAATAATGTTTTTTTATTTCAGAATTAGCTTTATTGATATTTAAATAAGGAGGGTTGGTTAAAACAAAATTATATTTTAGCGGATTTTTTATAGAATCGTTATAAAAAACATTTTTGTTATCAATATATCTTTTATCAATATCGTAGCCAATTGCGCTTTTTACGCCTTGCTGTTTTGCCCACAAAATTAAATCTCCGCTCCCGGCAAAAGGGTCTACAACGTCTCCTCCTTTAACAAATTTTTCTAAACCATTCAAAATATAATCTGAATTTTTGGTGAAAAATTGGCCTAATTGTTTTTTGGTTTCCGAG
>JAGUVE010000004.1 GCA_020063075.1 Parcubacteria group bacterium
AACAGGATGAATTGAAATTTCATCAAATTTATACCAGCTTTTTACTCCCCGAATTTCCGGAGCAAAAAAAAATAGACCGATGAGAGAAAGGCAGGAAATAAAATAAAAGGTTAAAATTAAATAATGATTGTCCCTTAATGCCCGCCAATCAAAAAAACTAAAAAGAAACATCAGAAAAAACCCGATTCCAAAAAATATTGCCTGCTTTTTCAAATTCAAAAAATCTCCTCTGCCAAAAGAAGAGCTGTAGATTGACAAGAGTCCAATGCCAACCAATAAAACGGCAGAAATTATAATTAGCCAATCTAGTTTTTTAAAATGAAAAAATATTTTCATCTGGTAGCTTCAATTGCTCTTTGAATTGACTTATAGACGCCTTTTGATTTAAAAATAGTTTCCTCTAGGGTGGTGGTGGCTATGGCCAGGTATTCTGAACCGTTATTTAATAGGGTGGAAGTAGAGTAATTGTAAAGCCCGATGCAGGTCGTGGTACCGGCTAAATTCATTTGTTCTTGACAAAGAGAACCAAAGGGTACGGTCGAGGTACAGTTTGCTTTAGAACAGGTCGTGTCCAAATAGAGTATTTTTTCTATACCGTTGTCAGCGGCAAAAAAAGCAATGGTTGAATCGCCCATTTCTTTTGAGATTTTTATTTGCCCTACCAAAATCGTAGTCAACCCGAAAGCAATGGACAAAAGAAGAGAGGTAATGATAACGGCATAGTAAAGAGAAACGGCTTTCTGGGAACTATTTAAATAATTCATAAATTTTCAGAAAGTCTGCGACTTTCTAAACAATAATTATTCATTGATGTCGAGCCGCCTTTGGGAAATGGCGGTTTGAATTTTTATTTTTGGCTGAGGACCTAATCCTGTTTTTTTTATTTCCAAAAACATTGTAACTCTCGGCTGTAAATCATCATTTTGGTCCCAGCTGTCAGAAGGCCCGATATTGAATGACTCTATATATAAATTTGGCGAGGTCAAATAGTTTTCAATTTCGCCTCCAAGTGGGCCTTTTTTTTCTTTTAATCGGCAACCTCCGCCAACACATTCCCTGAAAAATTCCTGGCATTGGTCAAGATGGTTTTTAAATCTTATCCCTCCACTTCCGGTAGTGGTAGTAGCGTAATTTAATTTGGTTGAAATACAGCTGCCCTCTATGTCCTTTTTTGCCATCCTAATTGCTTTACCCGTGTATTCCATTATATAAGAGGCCTGATTTAAAATTTGTTGACTGGAAAGAGCGCGGCTTTGATTCTTAATGGCCGAAACAAAAATTCCCGAAGCCGCACCCAAAACAGTGGAAAAGATAAATATCGTAACGAGCATTTCAGCTAAGGTTAATCCTTTTTCAGCCTCGTTAGGAATTTTCTTCTTTTTTAATGTGGCTGACATAGTTATCCAGCAGTGAGGTTTGACAATCCCGACTTCGTCGGGATAATATCACGAAGTGAGTCAAAATTCTACTACTGGGTTATTCTCTCCAATTATAAAGTATTTCTTCGGCCGAAATTTCGTGATAACCCTTGGCTTCCCACCCAACCTTAACCTCAACCCGCATTTGGTCGGCATAACTGTCGCCATCTAAATCCTGTTTATCGGATATGATTATTTTCCTTTTAAAGCGCGTTGGGTCCCCGGAAGAATAATTATAAAACCCGCCGTTCAACAAAAGAAATTCGTCATCGTAAGCATCACAATTGTGTCCGGCGCTATCACAGGTCTCAAAATAAAATGTAGGCGCAAAAGTAACTGTAGTATAATCTGCCTCCCATTCACAGGGCGGAGAACTACAAATACCATCATCCCAAGTAGAAGTAGCGCTGCGCGATTGAAGCCAATTAGTATCTCTGACATTTCTCACAATTTCAATTCCTTCCTGAACCAAATAAATTGCGGTTAATCGAGAAAATAATAAATCAATATAAGCCATAGCTTGTTGAATCGCAATTAAAACCCCTGTTATTCCCACCGTGATGATGAAGGTGGCAACAAGCACTTCTACGATGGTGAACCCCCCACCACTTTTTAAAGTAATACGTGGCTTTAATTGATTATTTTTCTGACTTTTTAATAGATGGTACATAAAAGTGGTGGGGGGTTATTCAATGAAAATTAAACCGGTTGGAAGAACTTTGACTGATGTCGTGGAATTATCAATTTTAAGCAAGATGACTGCGGTGGAAGTGCCTGAATTTATTCTGGTTGTCGGATCGGGGGGGGTAAAGACAATTGTCAGGGGTGAAGAAGGGACAAGCTGGCTTATTTCAACTAAGTTTTCAAAATAAATATCCTCCGCCAATTCTCCGCTATCATATTGATAATTAGGAGGAGTTGAGGTATCAGCAAATAAAATGTAGTGGTTTGACTCAGTTAAATTAAAATAAATTCCATAGCCGCCTGAAGGAAAAGAACCCTTAAACTCTTTAACCCCCATCGCCATTTCTTCAGCTCTTCTTATGTCCTGAGCTAATTTATTGAC
>JAGUVE010000046.1 GCA_020063075.1 Parcubacteria group bacterium
GGATGAAATAACGCCGCAGGGAAAAACCACCGAGGCGAGGGATGCTGTTTTTGGCAATGTCGGAACGCTTATCTCATTCCGCTTGGGAGCCGAAGACGCCCAGTTTTTGGAAAGGGAGTTTCTCCCCGAGTTTTCAGCCCAGGACTTTACCAACCTGCCTAAATACAATATTTATTTAAAATTGACGGTTAACGGAGTGGCGGCCAGACCCTTTTCAGCCATCACCCTTCCTCCCCCCCAAAAAACCGAGGAATCAAACAAAGAAAAAATTATAAAGGTCGCGAGAGAGAGATACGCGACCCCCAGAGAAATTATTGAAGAAAAGATTAGTCGTTGGACCGGAGCGTAAATTTTTAAAAAATATGCTCAAGACAATTAGGGATTTTGAAGTCAGTCAAAAAAAGGTCTTAGTTCGTTTTGATTTCAATGTTGACTTTGACAAGACGGGCGAGATTTTAGACGACTATAGAATAAGGAAGTCATTGCCTACCATAGAGTATTTATTGGGTAAAAAAGCAAAGCTCATTTTAATGAGCCACTTGGGCAGGCCCAACGGGGAGCCGAAGGGAAAATGCAGTTTAAAACCGGTGGCTAGACGCTTGGAAGAATATTTAAAAAAGCCGGTGAAATTTGTGCCCGACTGCGTGGGTCCCGCGGCGGAAAAAGCCGCAAAAGCAATGGGGCCTGGAGAAATAATTTTGCTGGAAAACGTAAGGTTTCATAAAGAGGAAGAGAAAAATGACCTTAATTTTGCCAAAGAAATTGCTTCGTTTGGCGACCTTTATATTAATGACGCCTTTGGTGTTGCTCATCGAGTTCACGCCACAGTCGTTGGAATACCGAAATTTTTACCCTCGGGCCTGGGATTTTTAATGGAAAAAGAATTAAATACGCTTTCCAAAGCAATGAAAAAAAAACTGCCGCCTTTGGTGGCAATTATCGGCGGAGTAAAAATTGAGACGAAAATTAAACTAATTGGAAGACTGCTGAAAGATGCCGACCATCTGATTTTAGGAGGAAGAATCGCCTATGAAATTTTGGCTGGAAAGGGTCTTTGTCTCGCCGGTCCCTTCCCGGGAGAAGATATTCTAAAAGTATTAGAAAAGATTGATATTACTAATCCAAAACTTCATTTGCCGGTAGATGCCGCCTTTATATTGAAAAGTGGCAACGGAGGATATTTCCGAAACGCCCCTTTGGGCCAATTAAGGAAAGAAGAGGCAGTTCTTGACATCGGCCCCGAAACAGGAAAAATTTTCGCCGAGGTTATTAAAACAGCCAGAACCGTAATTTGGAATGGGCCGGTCGGAAAATTTGAGGATGAAAGATTTGCCAAGGGCTCCCTGGCTGTAGCCCAAGCCATTATTAAAAGCCGGGCTTTTTCAATAGTTGGGGGAGGCGAAACCAGCGGTTTTTTGAAAAAATATAATTTGTTAAAAGAGTTTGACTTTATTTCAACCGGAGGAGGAGCGATGCTTACATTTCTGGAAGGAGAAAAACTCCCGGCTCTGGAAGCCCTTGAAAGATAATACAAATTAAATAATCGCTCGGCAAGATAATTTTCGGGACACGCGATTTTTTCCGGCGAAAAATCGCTGCTACTCGCGAATTGTCCCCGCCTTCGGCGGGAACCAAGCCAATTCGCTGCGGATTGTCCCAAAAATTCCTTGCCTCGCTCTACCGATTGAAAATTGAATCATTGAAAATTTAATGAAAATTGGAAATTGTAAATTAAAAATTTTTTAATGATGGAAATAAAAAATCTTAAAAAAGCGGCAGAAAGAATTCTGAAGGCAATCAAAGAAAAAGAGAACATTGTCCTTTACGGCGATGCCGATTTAGACGGAGTTTCTTCAGTAATGATTTTGAAGGAAACGATTAAAAATTTAGGCGGAGAAATTTCTGCCGTTTATTTTCCCAACCGCGAGAAAGAAGGCTACGGAATATCTGAAATCGGCTTAAATTATTTAAAAAAATTTTCTCCCGCCCTGTTTATTTCCATGGATTTGGGTATAACGAACTTCAAGGAAGTGAAGCTGGCGCGAAAATTGGGATTTGAGGTAGTGCTTATTGACCACCATGAAGTCATAGAAAGATTGCCGGAAGCAGATATCATCGTTAATCCAAAACAGGAAGGAGATGAATATGAATTTAAGGAATTAGCCGCAACCGGAATAATTTTTAAACTCTCCGAACTTCTCCTCCAAAAAAAAATGTCTGAAATTTTGAGGAGAAACTTTATTGAGCTGGCGGCGCTCGCGACAATCGCCGATATGATGCCCCAGGAAAAAGATAATAAACTTTTTATTAAAGAAGGAAAAGCGCGTATTGAGAATTCCTGGAGGCCCGGCATCAGGGCTTTTTTTAAATTTGAAGAAATTGAGCGTCTGGAAAATTTGGAGCAAAAACTTGCGAAGATTATTTCAATTTTGAACATCAGAGAAGTAAGAAATAATTTTCCGGCTTCCTATAAATTGCTTACTTTGTCATCCGAAAAAGAAGCCGAAGAGTTAATCGGAGAACTTTTCGTGCAGCATAAATTAAGAAAGGATGAAATAAACAAAATGACGGAAGCGATAGAAAGAGATATTTCTGGGAAAGAACCGATTATTTTTATCGGCAGTTCTGATTTTGAATTTACGTTAATTCCGACAGCGGCTTCAATAATCTGCAAAAAATACGAACTGCCGACATTTATATACAAAAGATTAGAAAAAGAAGCGGTCGGTACGGTGAGGACCCCTTCTAAAATAAACGGCATTTCCTTAATGAAAAAATGCGCAAATGAGCTTTTAACTTTTGGCGGCCATCCTTCGGCTGCCGGTTTTCGCATAAAAAATGAAAACTTAGAAAAATTCAAGGAATGTCTAATTGAGCAGTTTAGAAGATAATAGGCCCGTTATGAAAAATGAAAAAAATAATTATTTACATTGACGGCGGTTCCAGAAACAATCCGGGACCGGCGGCAATCGGCGTTGTATTTTGCAACGAAAAATCTCAGGAAATTAAAAAATATTCTGAATATATCGGAGAGGCAACGAATAATCAGGCGGAATACAGAGCCCTGATTTTTGCTTTAGAAAAATTCAAACAGGTATTCGGAAATAAACTTGCAAAGACATCGGAAATTGAACTGATGTCTGATTCTGAACTTATTATAAATCAGCTAAACGGGAATTATAAAATTTTGGACTCAAAAATTCAACCTCTTTTTTTAAAAGCATGGAATCTGAAACTGGATTTCAAAAAAGTAAAATTTCGCCTGATTTCCAGAGAAAAGAATAAATCGGCGGACTCGCTGGTTAACGAAGCCCTAAATCTTCAATCAAGCGCTCAGAAATTATTTTAATTAAACCCAGTAGTGAATTTTCGACCGGCTTTGCCCAGTAGTGAAATTTGGACTGCCCTTGGCATCGTAAGTGTTCCGCTGAAAGCGGAACACTTGTCCAAATTCTACTACGGGGTTTTGCCGTCTTATCCCGACCTTGTCGGGATGTCGCAAATCTACTACTGGGTAAACAAAAGATCCCAGCAAGTCTGTAAGCCGAATTCTGTCCCCCACTAACTTTGCACTCGATACCTTCGGCATCGAAGTTTATCTACTATATCACGGATTTAGAATTTTAAAATCAAATTTGGAGAAGGATCAAACATTTTCTCCCGAAATGTGCAAAGTTAGTGGGGGAGTGGTTATCTGTCTGGTCCCGACGTTGCCGTCGGGATCAAGCGAACTACTTTACACCCGCGAGATAAGATAATCTCAACTCACGGGGTTTGTTCTTGCACCCGATAAGGATTTAGCCGTTTCACACCCCGAGCTTTCGCTCAGGACTCGCCAAGCACATAATAAATTATATGCTTGGCGCCCTTGCGCTTTCGCGTTCGGGCGTCTCTGTTCGCACCTCTCAACCTCGCGCTCCGCGCGAGGTTGGACGGATGTTATCCGCTATCTTTTTTGACCGAGCGCCTTAAGGTGCTCGGAAAGAGTGTTCGGACTTTCCTCCCCCTCCTAAGTTTTACCGGAAGGAGCAACCACTCAACTTGCCAGGACAACTTTATCTTAATAATTCTCAAATTTTTGTCAAGAATTATTCAAACCCAGTAGTGAATTTTCGACCGGCTTTGCCCCCGTAGAGAAATTTTTACTCGCTTTTGCGGTTTAAAATTTTCTTTTAGAAAATCTTTGTCAAAATTCTTCTACGGGGCTTTGCCGTCTTAAATCCCGCTAAAGCGGGATTTGTCGAAAATCTACTACTGGGCAAACCCCGGCCGCCAGCCGCCCGCCACTTCAACATTGGCTCCGTTAATATATCTTGACTTTTCTTTAAGAAGAAAATTAATGACATTGATAATATCCTCAAAATTCGCTTTTTTTCCTGTTGGAGTTTTCAATTTGACTTTACTTGTTGTTAGGATGCCCGGAGAAACGCAGTTTATCGTAATGCCATCTTTAGCGTAGGCGTATGCCAGAACTTTGGTTAGCATAATTACCCCGGTTTTGGCAATGAAATAAGGAGTAGTTTTCTTCCTGACGGTCAAAGTTTCAGCGCCCACGCAGCCGAAGTTAACAATCCGGCCCCATTTTTTCTTTTGCATTGCGGGAAAAACCCGCCTACAACAGAGAAAAACAGAATAGAGGTTTGACTCAATGCAATCGCGAAACTGCAAAAAAGAAACCTTTTCAATCGGTTTATATATGAAGTTTCCAATAAGATTGACAAGAATGTCCACGCTTCCCCCAAGGGCCTGATTCACTCTGTGAAATAAAGAAATTACCTCATTTTCTCTTTTTAAGTCAGCTCGGACGAGATGTCCCCGAGTATATTTTTCCACCTCTCTCAGCGTCTTTTTTGCGGCCTCTTTACTTTTATAGTAATGAACCGCAACCTGAGCGCCTTGGCGGGCCAAATCAATGCCAATAGCCCGGCCCAAGTTCCTTTCTGCTCCGGTAACTAAAGCGATTTTTCCCGAAAGAGGTTTCATCTTATTTACCTGCCAGAAATGAATATTTTGGATTTAATTTTATAAACGGCAGAGACACGCCCGCTTTATTTATGACGATACTCATTAAATAATTCAAGGCAATGTAGGTTAAGGCAATGCCGAGCGCCATAAGCCCTCTTTCCATCCACACAACGGGAATGAGACCTGCCCACATTTCCGCCTTCATATTGAACGCCCATATCCATAAGACACCGCCGACGCTGTGCTGGGTAAATGTTGCTCCAAGAGCGCGGGCGAATATAAATCTGTCTCTCAAAAAATGCATTATAAATGGAATAGTCCAGTATAAGGCAAAATACCACGCCTGTCTTCCTTCGGGATGCGCCCAGAATGCTAACATTGCCAAGCCCGGGGCAAAAAGAGACCAGGCATTTTTTCTTGCAAAGTAAAGCACCGCAAACAGCGCCGGAAAAAATCTGATGATTGTTCCTGCGTCAGTTTGAAATCCGTGAAATGCCCAGTTTGAGAGCTGCATTGCAATTACAACCAAGATCCCCCAAAAAGAACCGATAAATGCTCCGGCCACCGGGCCGTAAAAATCAAACAGGCTGAATCTTATATTTTCTGCTCCAACCAGTTTGCTGAATGGCACTTGCATCGCGAGAAAACCGAGCGCAACGAAAACCAAAACAAATAAAAATTTTTTGTAAGCGTTTTTCAACATAATGTATTTAAATTGTGAACCGCGACCTTTACCCCCACACCTATTCTTATGAATTTTAAATAACCACAAGTTTTCACCGGAATAGGTGTGGGGGTTTTTAAAAAATTATTTTCAGCAGAGCCATTCTCAGATAGAGTCCGTTTGCCACCTGACTTTCTGAATTTTCTTTACCGCTCAAATAAATTGCCCTTTTATCTTCATCAACCCATTCTGGAATTTCTTCCACCCTCGGCAGGGGATGCAAGAGCAAGGCGTCCTTTTTCATCTTTGAGAGGAGCTCCTTAGTTATTCCAAATTTTTGGCTGAATTTGCTTTGAAGTTGAGGCCGGAAATTTTTTAGAGAAATTCCTTTTCTTTCCAGCTGGAGTCGGGTAAAAATCCAAAAATCAACCTCCTGAGCGAATTTTTCAATGTCATCCGTTCTGACATAATCAATTTTTTCTTTTTTAATTTCGGCTGTGATTTCCGGGGGCAAATCGTTTCCCTTTTCTGAAATTAAAATTAGTCGCGTTTTATATTTGAGCAGGGCTTTGGCGTCTGAATGCAAAACCCGGCTGTCCCGCAGGTCTCCGACCAATGCGCCCGTTAATTTCCCCTTTTTTAACTCCTCCTTTTTCATTCGCCAAAGGGTATAGACATCCAAAAGCATCTGGGTTGGATGTTCTCCTTTGCCGTCTCCGGCGTTGAGCAAACAAACTTTTGGCGCATATATATCCAGCGTTTCGGCCGCCACCTTGGCTGAACCCTCCTTATCGTGTCTCATTATAATTCCATCGGCTTTTAAATCGGCGCAGGTTCTGATTGTGTCTTTTAATGATTCTCCTTTTATCGCCGACGAGAATTTTCCGGCGTTCAAAATGGGGATTGGAAAACCGCCTAATTTTAGGATGGCGTTGTAGAAGCTGAGGAAAGTTCGGGTGCTGGACTCCCAAAAAAGCAAAACAATTGATTTATTTTTTAAAATATCTTTCAAAGAATTCTCATCTGCCCCTCTGATTCTTTCCGCTTCTTCAAAGATTTTTTCTGAAATCTCGGGATTAAATTGGTCGGCAGAAATAACGTGATGCAATTTTGCCATTTTTAAAAATTTTACTAAAAATTCAGCGCTTGTCAACCCGTTAGAAATTCTCGCCAAAAAAATTTTTAAATTCTAAATTTTTTTTTGCAACTTTTTAGACAAACTATTATACTAAATATTGTGTCTTTGGTTCCATAACACCCATACAGCATTGGCAGACTTCTAACGGGGCCAAGAAAACCCAAAAGAGTAAAATAAAATTATGGAAAAAAAAGATTTTTTTTAATCTTATTGCTGGAAATTCTGGTAATGGAAGTTGTAATTTTTCTTTTTTTCTTTATTTTCGGAATTAAGCAAACAAACGAACTTTATACAATCAATTATAAAATTTATTTTAAGAAAGAAAAACCAATAATGGAGGAATCCCCGATTTTTAAACAGGAGAATTTAGGTTGGGAAATAGCAACTTCAAACGCTCCTTGGACAAAAAGAGACGCGCACACGGCATTGGTATTCAACGATAAGCTTTGGATTTTGGGAGGAGTGGGGGGCAGGGCGCCTGATTATAGCCAGAACAAAAGCGACGTTTGGGCATCGGAAAATGGCAAGGACTGGCAACTAATGACCGTAAAAGCCGCCTGGGGCGACAGAAGGGCCCACGCTTCAGTCGTATTCCAAAATAAAATGTGGGTAATCGGCGGCGCGACACTCGGCGCAGACGGGAACCCAGACCAATATCTAAACGATGTTTGGTTTTCAGAAGATGGAATAAATTGGATTCAAGCTACTTCGGCGGCCTCATGGACCCCAAGAAAGGGCCATGCGGCTGTTGTTTTTGACGAAAAAATTTGGTTATTCGGAGGAGCGGTTTCCGAAGGCGTTACAAACGATGTTTGGTTCACCGAGAACGGAAAGGACTGGACTTTGGCTTTAGGAAGAGCTCCCTGGTTGCCGAGATACGATTTGGCGGTTGAAGTTTTTGAAAATAAAATTTGGCTTGCTGGCGGAGTGTTTCCGGAAAGAATGGGCCAGACCGATCTCTGGGTTTCGGTGAACGGAATTGATTGGAAGCAAATCGGAAAAAAATTTAATTGGCCGGGCCGACACGGTCATTGCCTTATTGCCTTTGAGTCCCGGATTTGGCTTATTGGCGGCTGGAGCGGATTGGGACAAGGATTTAATGATGTATGGTTTTCAAAAGATGGCAAAGATTGGCAAAAAACGACTCAAGACGGGCCCTGGCTGGGCCGGGAAGATTTAACTTGCTCCGTATTTAAAAACAAAATTTGGATTTTTGGCGGTATGACCACCAGCGGCGACCGAACCAATGATGTTTGGCATTCAATTTAATTATAGACCTTATGGATATTTTACCAAATCCCGGAAAAAAATTAACCGTTGAAATAAATGGAGAAAAATGGCTTCGGCTTCCGATAAAGACGCATTTTATTACCATTGATGACGAGCTTACCGAAGTTATTAAAAAGTATGTTTTGCCTCAGGCGCGCCGGGCTGATTTTGTCCTTTTGGGCCAAAAAATTGTATCAATTCTGCAAAAAAGGGTGGTTTATAAAAAGGACTTAAAGGTCGGATTCTGGGCAAAATTTCTTTCTCGCTTTGCCAAAAAAACACCCTATGGATTTTCAGTTGGAAACCCCTTAAAGATGCAATTGGCCATTAATTTAGCCGGTTTGCCCAGAATTTTATTCGCTTCATTCATCGCCGGAATACTTAAAATTTTCGGAATTTACGGGATTTTTTATCGGGTAGCCGGCAACCAGATAAACCAACTGGACGGTTTTTACGGCGAGGCGTTTCCCCAGTATTCAGAAACGGGAATTTTGGGACCGATTGACTGCGACAATTTATGCCAAAAACTGAAAGAAAAGTACGGCTTTTCTTTTGCCGTGGTTGATGTTAATGATTTAGGAGGAAATGTTTTGGGTAAAAGTAAGGATTTGAAAGGAAAAGAAAAACTGCTCCTGAAAATATTAAAAGATAATCCGGCAGGCCAGGGAAAAGAGCAGACCCCGATTTTAATTTTGAGAAAATATGTTGAAACTTTTTAACATCCAGACAAAAAATATAAATTCAGCCACGTACATTTTGGCTTTTACCTCTTTAATCAGCGCTCTGTTCGGTTTGCTCAGGGACAGGTTATTGGCCGGCAGATTTGGGGCAGGGGAAACGCTTGACGCGTACTACGCCGCTTTCCGGATACCCGATTTTATAAATATGGTTTTGATAATCGGCGCGATAGCGGCCGCCATCACGCCGATTTTCAGCCAGCGCTTAATTAGCTCCAAAAAAGACGCATTTAAATTTCTTTCCAATTTAATAAATGTATTTTTATTTTTTTTAATTATAATTTCCATCATTTTAATTATTTTTGTTCCCCAAATTATATCCCTCATCGCGCCCGGCTTTACAGCCGAGAAAAAAGAATTGACCGTTTTATTGACCCGCATTATGTTTTTGAGTCCGATTCTCTTGGGAGTGAGCAATATAATTTCTTCCATTTTAAGAGTTTTCCAAAGGTTTGTTATTACTTCCATAGCTCCCGTTTTATATAATGTCGGGATTATTATAGGTATTTTGTTTTTTGCTCCTCGGTTTGGCATTCAGGGATTGGCTTGGGGCGTGGTTTTGGGCGGTTTGCTTCATCTTTTAGTTCAGGTGCCGACCCTGCTCAGGGTTGGATTTAAATTGGAAAAAATTTTTGACTTGAAAGAGCCGGGTTTAATAGAGTCAATAAAATTGACCGTACCGCGGTCAATCGGTTTGGCAACCACCCAGATTAACCTGATTATCATCACCGCCATTGCGTCAACTTTAGCGTCGGGCTCTGTTGCCATTTTTAATTTGGCCGAAAATCTCAGCCGGCCGCTTTATACTTTCATTGCCGTTTCTTTTTCCACTGCCGCTTTTCCGGCTCTTTCTTTGGCATTTTCAAAAAGAGACAAGGAGAAATTTCAAAATATATTTTCTGCGGCTTTTGATAAAATTATTTTTTTGACATTGCCCTTTGGCATTTTATTTTTTATATTCAGGGACTTAATAGTTAAAATCATTTTACAGACGGGTAAATTCGGTTCGTTTGACTCACAGCTCGCCGCGGTTTCTTTCGGTCTTTTTAGTTTGGGGATTTTTGCCGAAGGTTTAATTCTTTTGCTCGCCAAGTCGTTTTATGCCTTTCACGACACCAAAACCCCGACCGTTGTCAGCATCGCTGACGCAATTTTTACCTTATTTTTGTCTTTTCTTTTCGTAAAATTACTTTCTTTTTCCAACGCTTTCTCCCAATTTTTTATAAGTTTTTTTGCCATTAAAGCCGCAGACGGCATTGAGGTTGCGGCCTTGCCCCTGGCAATTTCCCTTTCCGCCGTTTTGCAATTTTTAATTCTATTTTTTCTCTTTTGGCGAAAAAGAAAATTTGTTTTCGAAAAAAAATATGAGAATAAGTGAAGGCGAACTAATTCATAAAAGAACAACAAGAGACGCAACGGAGAAGGAGGTTTCAATGGAAGTAGTGAAAGATAAAGGCGAATTATTGATTGAAAACATAGAAGAAGCGTTGGATAAATTCAAAGGTAGATTTGGCCGTGGGAAGAAAGAAATTAAAAAATTAATTGAGAATGTAAATGATTTTAAAAAATCTCAAAACAGAAAATATAAAGAGTTATCTGATAAAACTTTTGAATTTCCTGGCATATCTGGCGATGCGGATGATATTACAAGAATAGAAAAATCTACCAGTAAAGAGTTTGCTTTGCAGGTCGATAAACTTCTAATTTTGAACGAATTAATTAAGGTAGAAAAATTAAATCCGCCGCAGCGCTTGAGAGCCATCGCAGACAGGTTTTTTAAAGAAGGAAAAATACCTATCAGCGATTCAATAAAAACTATCTTGGAAATAAACCCATCGAAGGAAGATTATAAATTTATTGAACGTGGGTTAAAAATAGGAAATTGGTTGGATATTGAATTTGAAATCAGAGAACCAGGCGCAAAAAGAGATATGGTGTATGGGGCGATAGTCAGCGATGAAAAATTTGGCACGATAGAAAATTCTATAATAGAACTTAAAAAAACATATGATAAAGATTTAAGAATAGCGTTTACAGAAAATAATTTTGATATTTTACCAAACGAGGAACAAATCAAAAACATTTTAGCAATGAAAAAAAGGGTGGAAAGTTTAGTTGATTACTATCAAACAGAGAACATTAAAGATTTAATTGAGTTAAGGATGTTAGCCGACATTAAAAAAGGTTTTGATTTGGAGTTTTTTTTAGAAGGAGAACCCAGAAAAAAGTTAGATAAAATCAGAGAGTTGTATGGCTTAAAAGGATTTAAATCCGTTAAGCATCTTATAAATTGGTTTGATATTGGGAGAGAAAATTTTGAGCTTATTTCTTCAGCCGAATTTGCAAAAAAGTTAGAAATGGTAAGCAACAAAATCGGCTGGGCTAAAGAGGAAATAATTCATTACTTTGCCGAGGAAAATTTTCGTAGACTAGGATCGCCGGTTTTTGAAGAATTAGCGAAGGATAATATAGTTCTTTCAGAAGACGCTAACGAAGCAAAATTGCCGCTTTCGGAATTATTTACAACGCCAGGCGTGTTGACTCAAGCCGTAACATTATATGGAAGGGAAAGAAACAGCGCCGTTAGAAATATCACTGATTTTATCACTCTCGGAAGGAAGTGGAGAAATAATCCTTACAAGGGGTGGGAATATGTTGCGGCAACGAGAGGACTAAAGAGAGAAGATATAGAATCTGAAGTCCCTCAAGATTTTTTAGAGGGGGAACGGGTCGGCGAGCCGGGATTAAGAGAAGCAAAAAAAAGAGTTGACCATGTCAAAGAACACCTGCCGATAATATTGAAACCTAGATTTGAAAAGATTTTAAAGACATTGGAAGAATGGGGAAACGAAGGAAAAAAGATAGAAGAAAAAGTAAAAGTTCCTCTAGTTGCCGGCGCTTATGTAAGATTTGATTCTGGATTTGACGCTGAGAAATCTTTAGGCAAAAAATTGGACATCTCGGCCGGAAACTACAAGGAACTTTATATTAATTTAGACAAAGGTTTTAAAGCCGCTTCAGGGATAAGTCCGCGGCTGGGGAAAGGAATAGAACAATTATATTTTCTTATGCAGAAGAAATCGCGGGATTTGACATATCTAAAATCGCATCAAAGCGAACTTAGTAAAAAAGAAAAAGAAATCATTGAAGATAAATACAAATATCTGTTGGAACCAATAGAACTTATGGAATGCGTGTTAAATAGCCAAAAAGGCGTATATTTCAATGACCCGCCACTGCATGGCGGCGCGCGAGGAGAAGATGCTCGCGACTGGACTCCGCAGAGCCACGCTTTGAGGGATAGGATATTTTATAAAAGTGAAAAAGGCGGCAAAGAAAATTATATAAATGTAAAGGAATATCATCTTGGTCAGAGGGAGGATGATTTAAAAGTCCGGCTGTATTCTTTTTCCGATAAATCGGACCCCAAAAATTTAGGAGAGGGAGGTATGACCTTGGAAATAGAAAGGAACGGAAAAACGAAATTCCTGAACGAAAAAGAAACGGAAATTTTTATGAAGGAAATAAAAAAGCGCACTTTAGCCGCTTTATATTTGGAGGATTCAATGTTATTAAAAATAGAAAGATGAACCGGTTATGGAAAATAAAAGCATCAGAAATTTTGTAGTTATTGCACATTTTTGGTATTTATGCAAATATTGTTTATATGAAATATGAACGAAGAATTGAAATACCTAAAAAAGAATTAGAAAAGTTTTATTATAAAGAAAATAAATCAAGCTACAAAATTGGCAAAATATACAAATGCAGTTTTCAAACCATATCGAATAGAATGAAAGAGTACGGGATGGAGCCGTTGCCGAGATCTATTATACAAAGTAAGTACAAGAAAAAAAATTTTTCTGAAAATAAAACCGAAAAGGCATATATTATCGGGTTTAGATTAGGTGATTTAAATGTTTATAAAACTACAAAACATTCCAAAGTAATAGTTGTCAGATGCCATACTACTAAAATGGAACAGGTTGAGATTATGCAAGCTCTTTTTTGTAAATATGGGCAAGTTAGCTGTAAAGAAAATAAAAAAACGGCGTCATACCATATAAATTGCTTTTTAAATGAAAGTTTTAATTTTTTGTTGCCTAAAGTAGATCGCGTTGAAGATTGGATTTCAAAAGATAATAATTATTCGATGGCATTTGCTTCGGGTTATATTGATGCGGAAGGCAATGTTGGGGTTTATGATGGCAGGGCGAGGTTTAAGATAGATAGTTATGATAAAAATATAATTTTTTGGTTCTATAAATGGTTTTTAAAAAATGATATTTTTTGTCCTAAACCTGCAAAAATAGCAGTGAAAAATCAAATCTACAATCAAAAATTTGGTTATAAATATAATAAAGATCTTTGGAGGATAAGAGTAAGCAAACAAGAATCATTGTTAATATTATTAAATCTAATCAAAAAATATTTAATGCATAAAAAAAGAATAAAAGATTTAAATTTATGCTTAAAGAATTTATATGGAAGAAAAAATAAGCGATATTAGGAACTTCGTAATTTTGGCCCACATAGACCACGGAAAGTCAACTTTGGCCGACCGGCTTTTGGAATTGACAAAAACCATACCCAAAGAAAAAATGAGGGAACAATATTTGGATATGATGGATTTGGAAAGGGAAAGAGGAATTACAATTAAAATGCAGCCCGTCAGGATGTCCTATATTATAAATTCTATTCCCTACATTCTAAATCTAATTGATACCCCGGGGCATGTTGATTTTTCTTATGAGGTTTCAAGGAGCTTGGCGGCGGTTGAAGGCGCCGTCTTATTAATTGACGCCACCAAAGGCGTACAGGCGCAAACAATCGCCAATCTGGAGCTTGCAAAAAAGCAAAATTTGATTATTATCCCGGCAATCAATAAAATTGACTCGCCCCAGGCAAGAATCGAAGAAACGAAATTGGAAATCGCAAATTTGCTGAATATTAAAAAAGAAGAAATTTTTTTAATCTCGGCAAAAGAAGGCACGAATATTGAAATGATTCTTCATTGCGTCATAGAAAAGGTTGCCAAGCCGCAAAGCGACCCTCAAAGACCCTTTCGGGCGCTTATTTTTGATTCAAAATACGACACTTACAAAGGAGTGATTGCTTATGTAAGGGTTTTTGACGGAGAAATAAAAGCGGGAGAAAAGATTTATTTGCTTGCCGCAAAAACAGAAGGCGAGATAAAAGAAATAGGATATTTTAGGCCGGAACTTCAGCCCTGTTCTCAATTGTCAGCCGGTGAAATAGGTTATATCGCAACCGGCATAAAGACACCCGGCAAAGTCAGGGTGGGGGACACGATAACGAAAATGTCAAATGTCAAATTTCAAATGTCAAACGTTGAGCCGTTGCCCGGATACAAAGAGCCAAAGCCGATGGTTTTTGCTTCAATTTATCCCGAGAACCCCGACGATTACGATTTATTAAAAGACGCTTTGTCAAAATTGAAATTAAGCGACGCTTCCCTGACTTTTGAACCGGAAAGAAGGGAATTTTTGGGCCGGGGTTTTCGCTGCGGATTTTTGGGCACCCTTCATGCCGAAATTCTTTCAGAGCGGCTGCGTCGGGAATTTTCCCTGAACATTGTCATATCCAATCCGAGCGTTTTGTACAGCGTGTTAAAAAAAGAAGGCGGGGAACTTCTGATTAAATCAGCCAGCGACTGGCCCGAAATGCAGGCGATAACCGTAATCAAAGAACCCTGGGTTCGCCTTGAAATAATAACTCCCTCAAACTATTTGGGTAAATGCATGGAGGTTTTGGAAAGCACTGAGGGAAAATACATTGAGACAAAATACATCAGCCAGGAGAGAATTCTTTTGAGTTATGAAGTCCCATTGAGAGATATTATTATCGGTTTTTACGACAAACTCAAAAGCCAAACCCAGGGCTTTGCCTCAATGAATTACGAGGTCATTGACTGGAGACAGGGCGACCTGGTGAAACTGGAGATTTTAATTGCCGGAGAAAAAGAGGAGGCATTTTCAAAAATTGTTTCCCGGAAATTTGCCAATCAGGAAGGGAAAAAGATGGTTGAAAAATTAAAAGAGGTTTTGCCGTCTCAGCTTTTTTCCGTTGCCCTGCAGGCGGCGGTTGAAAATCAAGTAATTGCAAGAGAAACAATTAAAGCAAAAAGAAGGGATGTCATTGCGCCCCTTTACGGCGGAGATTACACCAGGAAAAGAAAGTTGCTGGAAAAACAAAAAAAAGGCAAGAAAGAGTTAAAAGCGAGAGGAAAAATAAGAATTCCTCCCGATATCTTTTTAAAAATGTTTACCAGGTAGTGAAATTTGGACTGCTCTCGGCATTATAAGTGTTTTGCAAAGCAAAACACTTGTCCAAATTCTACTACCTGGTTTACC
>JAGUVE010000063.1 GCA_020063075.1 Parcubacteria group bacterium
ACGGTGCTTCAAGCCTCTAAGTGTTCTAATTTGCTCCGGGAGAGGGATTCGAACCCCCGACTCTCGCCTTAACAGGGCGCCGTTCTACCACTGAACTATCCCGGAATGCGTTTTAATTATATTAAAATTAGAAATTAGGTCAATTGGAATTTAGAAATTTAATTAATAGCCCTTCAATTTCTTCAAACCTTCGTGTTCTCTGATTTTTTCAAGGGCTTTGGCTTCAATCTGACGGATTCTTTCTCTTGTCACGCCGAATTCCTTCCCTACCTCCTCCAAGGTGTGCCGAACTCCGTCTTTTAGGCCGTGCCTCATCTCTAAAATTTTTTGCTCTCTCGGGCTTAAATCAACTAAAATTTGCCTGAGCCGTTCTCTTAATATGTTTCTGGCGGCTTCAGCTGAAGGGAGGGGGCTTTTTTCGTCGGCAACAAATTCAGCCAAAACGCTGTCTTCCTCGTCTTGGCCAACCGGCGTTTCCAAAGAAACAACTTCTTGAGAAATTTTTTGAATATGGCGGACTTTATCAACTTCAATTCCCATTTCAGCCGCGATTTCTTCGGCTAAGGGCTCCCTGCCTAAATCCTGCAATAGTCGTCTTTTAACCTGACTGTATTTTGATATCGTTTCAACCATATGAACCGGGATTCTGATTGTTTTCCCAAAATCGGCTATTGAGCGAGTTATTGCCTGCCTTATCCACCAGGTGGCGTAAGTAGAAAATTTATAACCCTTCCGCCAATCAAATTTCTCCACCGCCCGAAAGAGGCCGATGTTGCCTTCCTGGATTAAATCCAAAAGAGTCAAGTTGGGCGACCTGCCGACATATCTTTTGGCGATGGAAACGACCAGCCGCAGATTTGCTTTTGCCAGTTTTTTCCTCGCCTCATCTTCCCCTCTTTCAATTCTCTTTGATAATTCCTTTTCTTCAGCCGGAGTCAACTGGGAAACCTTGCCAATTTCTTTTAAATACATCTGAATCGGGTCCAAAGATATTACCCGGGGTTTTTTCGGGGCTTCTTCGGGCACCTTTTCCAAAAAGCCCCTTGCTTCCTTTACTTCAATTCCTTCTTTTTCCAGGTTTTCGTAAAGTTTTTCCAGACCCAAAATATCTTTTTCAAGGTTGGGAAAAAAATAAATGATTTCCGAAATAGTAACAAAGCCCTTTTTTCTCCCTTTTTCAACCAGTTGGGCGAGTTTTTCTTCTGAAAAAACCTGAATTCGCCTTTTTTTTGGAAGGGGGCGCTTTCTTTTTTTGCGGGGACGCCTTTTCCTCTTAATTATCTTTTTTCTCCTTTTTATTGTTTTTCTTTTTTTAATTTTCTTTTTTTTCTTCATGTATTAATCTGTTGAATTTTTGGGTCAGCTCTTCAATTTTTTTTAAGTCGCTGCCTTCTTCGGCTTTTTTTATTTCCAGAGAGATTTTGTCCAATTTATTTCTCATTTCCAGGGACTGAATTTCATAAAGACAGGATTTTATTTCGGGTAAAATATTTTCTTTTTCCGCTTCTTCAACTTCCGCTTTAAGGGAAAGCTCGTTGAATATCGGAGAATCAGGAATTTGGTTATTTTTCAATTTAGCTAAAACTTCTTTAATGGAAGCGGAAAAAGTGTCCAAAGTATTTTCTGTAATCAGGTTCAGGTCTTGAGGCGATTTTAAAACTAAAGTAAGCAGCCTTTCCTCTAAAAGCTCCCTTCTTGATTTTTGGGGAGGCGGTGTTATTTCTTTTTGCGCTTGGGCCGAGGAATTATAGGTCTCAACTCTGACCTTTTTTAACTCTTCGCGGATGTCTTCTTCTCTTGATTCCAGCCTTTTTGATAATTCCTGAATCCAGTGGGTTTGTTCAATTTTGTTCGGAATTCTTTTTAACGCGGGCAATAGCGACTTTGAAATTTTTTTCTTTCCTTCGGCTGTTTTGGGGTCGCCCTGCCCAAAAGCGAGCTCAAAATAAAAATCAAGAATTGACTCCGCCTTCTTTAACGCCTCTTCCCACCCCTCTTTATTCTCATAAATTATGTCAGCCGGGTCTTTTCCCTGAGACAATCTAACCACTTTTATGTTAAATCCCTGCGTCTGGGCTAAATCAATTCCCCTTTCCGTCGCCGCTTCTCCGGCAATGTCCATATCAAAAGCGTAAAATAAATTGTTTGAATATCTCTTCAGTATCCCTAGTTGGTAGCCGGTTAAAGCCGTGCCGCAGGTGGCAACCGTGTTTTGGGAACCGGCTTGATGAGCCATAATCAAATCAATGTTTCCCTCAACCAAAACGCAAGAGTCCCTTTTTCTAATCTCCAGTTTTGCCTTATCTAAGCCATAGAGAATCCGGCTTTTGTCGTATAAAAGGGTATTTGGAGTATTTACATACTTTGCTACTTCCTCGTATTTTTGATTTTTGATTTTTGATTTTTGATTTTCAAATACCCTGGCGCTAAATCCGACCGCTTGAGAATTTAAATCAAAAATCGGAAAAATTATCCTTCCCCGAAACCTGTCATAAAATGAACCCTTCTCAGATTTTACCGATAAGCCGGCTTTTTCCAGTTCTTCATTTTTGTAACCCTTGGAAGTCAAAAAATCAGAAAGACCCTGCCAGCTTTCCGGAGAATAACCGAGGCGCCATTTTTTGACGCTTTCTTCGGAAATCCCCCTGCCTATGAGATATTTTTTGGCTTCTTTTCCGGTTGAACTCCCTTCCAATTGTCTTTCAAAAAATTTAGTCGCCAATTCGCAAATTTCGTATAGCCGTTGTCTTTCGGTCCTTAATTCGGTTCTTAATTCGGGTTTTAACGGCTTTAATTCCACGCCGGCTCTTTGGGATAACGTTCTCAAGGCGTCGCCAAATTCAACCCCCTCAATTTTCATCACGAATTTAAAGACGTCCCCGCCTTCGCCGCACCCACCGAAGCAATGCCAGATTTGGCGAGCGGGGGAAATAAAAAAAGAGGGAGTTTTTTCCGAATGAAAAGGACAAAGGGCTTTATAATTCGCCCCGGCTTTTTGCAGTTTAATATAACTGCCTATAACCTCAACGATGTCCAGCCGATTTTTAATATCCTCAATCTGGGTTGACATAAATAAGAGGAAGGAATTCAACTTTTATGATACCCCGTTAGAAATTTACTGTCAATTTTTCTGATAATTTCTTAACTGGCAAAATTTCTAACGGGGTGATATAATAAAAAGGTTAATTTTTTAACCGAACGCGCTGTTACTATGGAAAACATTTCAAACGGGAGAAAAAAAATAGCAATGTTCAGCATTCACTCTGACCCCTTGGCTTCTTTGGGAAGCCAGGAAAGCGGCGGTCAAAACGTTTATATCCGTTATCTGGCCGAGGAGCTGGAAAAATTCGGCTGGATGATAGATATTTTTACACGCTGGGACAGCCAACATAAAAAACAAATTGCTTTCATCGCCAAACACTCGCGAGTAATCCGCCTGAAGGGCGGGCCGGTTAGTTATGTACCCAAATTTGATTTACTCCCTTTGCTGCCGGAACTCTTTAATAATTTTCAGGTATTCATTAATTTCCAAAATCCTTATCAATTGTTTCACGGCCATTACTGGGACGGCGGCTGGATGGCTTTGGAGTCCTGCAAACGTTTTGACAAGCCCTTTGTCCAAAATTTCCATTCTTTGGGCATGGTCAGGATGGAAACGAAGAAAAGATATTTAAAAAATGAGGAAGAACAGGGCTATTTCGCCAAACGGTTCAGCATTGAAAATGAAATTATTAAAAAATCTTCAACCATTATCAGTTTATCCGAAACGGAAAAGCAGAATTTAAACCGTTTTTACGGATGCCCGATAGAGAAAATAACCGTTATCCCGGGAGGAGTTAATTTAAAACAGTTTCGTCCCGTTGAAAAAGAGAAAGCCCGGCGGATAACAAACTTTTTAAAAAATGACTTTATTGTTCTTTTTGTGGGGAGATTGGAATGGCGAAAGGGCATTGGAACGCTTATCAGCGCCACAAGATTACTAAAAGGGGAAATACCAAATCTTAAAACAATAATTGTGGGCGGCAAAATTTACGGCAAACAGAAAAATATAAAAGATTTTAAAGAATATCAGCGGCTTTCAGAAAAAACAAAAGAAGAAGGAGTAAAAGATATGGTTCAATTTATAGGTCGGGTTGACGAAGGTCGGCTTCCTTTTTTTTATTCGGCGGCAGACGTCTTTGTCATACCTTCTTACTACGAACCTTTTGGTTTGGTGACGTTGGAAGGAATGGCCTCAAAAATACCGGTGGTGGCTTCCAATGTGGG
>JAGUVE010000008.1 GCA_020063075.1 Parcubacteria group bacterium
CCGTCGCTTGCGAGCTTCGGACGGACGCGGTAGGATAATTTAATGAAAATATCAAGAGCGGAATTTGTAAAGGGCGTTGTCGGAGACGATTACGGCATAAAAGATAATTTGCCGCACATCTCTTTTTTCGGCCGCTCCAATGCCGGGAAGTCAAGCGTTATTAACTCTTTGGTCGGCCAAAAAAATTTTGTGAAAGTCAGCAAGAGGCCGGGGAAAACGCGCGAAGCGAATTTTTTCCGCATCAACGGCTCTTTCTATTTGGTTGATTTTCCCGGATACGGATATGCGAAGCGTTCAATATTGGAGCGCAACAAAATTATCAAAAGGATTTTCTGGTATTTGGAGTTTTCCAAGACACGGCCCAAGGCGGTTTTCTTGATTGTTGACGCCAAAGTCGGCTTGACCGCTCTGGATAGGGCTATGATAAAAATCCTTGAGGAAAACAAACACCAGATTGTCATTGTCGCAAACAAAATTGATAAATTAGCCAAAAGCGCCGCGGAAAAACAGCTTTCGTCAATCCAAAAAGAAGCGCGAGACACGCCGGTTTTGAGATATTCTGCCAAAACAAACGAAGGGAAAGAAGAATTAATCAAAAAAATTGAGAGGTTTTTGTAAAGTATGAAGAGAAGAATTGAAATCCGCGAAAGAAAAATTGACTATACTCTTTTGGTAAGTAAGCGCGCTAAGAGAATGAGAATGGCCATTTATTGCGATGGAAATTTTGTGGTTACTGCGCCTCAAGGGATGGATTTAAACATGGTTGAAAGGTTCATTGTCGGAAACTCCCGCTGGATAATTAATAAGCTGGATTATTTCAAGTCCTTTGGCGATAAAATTTTTGTGAAAACGAACAGGGGCGACTTTCTGAAATACAGGCCGCAAGCCCGATTGCTTGCCGAAAGCAAAATACAAATTTTCAATAAACTATATAAGTTTGAATTCAATAAGATTAATATCAGAAACCAGAAAACCCGCTGGGGCAGCTGCTCAAAAAAGGGGAATCTGAATTTTAACTATAAGATTGCCCTGTTGCCGCGGCATATAGCCGATTATATTATCGCTCATGAGCTGTGCCATCTTGTTGAGTTGAACCATTCCAAAAATTTTTGGAATTTCGTCAAAAAATTAGCGCCTGATTATTCGGAAATAAGAAAAGAATTAAAGAGATATAGTTTCATAACTGGCCCCGGAAGCCCTTCAAGTGTTTGACCTCTTATTGAAAATTTCATATAATGGATAAGTCGCGCAAATAATTTAACTTAATTTTTTTATGGAAAATGACACAATGAATACGCAAGCGTCTCAGCAAAAAACTGATAAAAAATCAATAAAAATTAGCATAAAAACCGCGAGCATTGTTGCGGTGCTCATAATTTTGGGCGCCTTGGCTTATGTTTATAAGGGTTTGTTTATCGCGGCAACTATTGATGGTAGCCCGATAAGCCGGCTGACTATAATTAAAAAGCTTGAAAAGGCGTCAGGTAAAAGTTTGCTGGAGTCCCTTATTGTGGAAAAACTCATTCAAAATGAGGCGAACGCAAAGAAAATTGTGGTAAGCAACGACGAAATTGATGCAGAGTTCAAAAAAATTGAAGGACAGGTAAGCATGCAGGGGGGTACCCTCGATGAGGCGCTCTCAAAACAAGGTATGACTCGGAATGATTTAAAGAAGCAGATTATTTTAAATAAGGAAATAGAGAAATTGCTTGGCGATAAAATAAATGTCACCGATGAGGAGATAGGGCAGTATATTAAGGATAATAAAATTTCAATTCCAAATGGCCAGGAAGCGGCAATTAGAGACCAAATTAAGGATGGGTTAAGAAATCAAAAATTAAATGCTCAAGCTCAATCTTTGATAGCCCAACTTAAATCTAAAGCCAAGATTCAATATTTCGTAAATTATTAACTTTTAGCGGTTGGAATCCCCCCCCAACATTAAAAAAAAGCCCGCAATTAGTAATAAATAAAAAAACATGGAGAAAAATATTGCGATAACAGGATTAATGATAAGGCATCATGCGGCTCTTGATGTTATGTTGGAATTATTTAAAGAAAAATCAGAAAAAGAAACCGCCCTAGCTAAAAAATATTTCGAGGATTTTAAATGGGAACTGGAAAAACATATCTTTGCTGAAGAAAGAGTTATATTTAAGCTATGCAAATATATAGATAGCAAGGAGTGTAAAACAGTTATAAATCTTACGGAAGAACATAAAAAATCGTTGGTAATTTTAAGTAAAATTGAAAAAGATTTAGCAAGCGAAGAAATTTCTAATCTGCGAGCATTGCTGATTCGGCACAGAAAAGTTGAAGAAGAAATTTTATATCCAAAGCTTGATAGTATATTAAACGAAGGACAGAAAGAATTGGTTTTTCAAAGAATCAACGAAATTTCCCGGTTGGGTGAACTATAATTAGTTATCCACGAATAAACAGATAAATGTATTGACACCCGACCATTTGGTCGGGTATTATATTATAATAATATGAAAAACGAAGCTATAACTCAAAGACAAACGGAAGTTTTAAAAATTATTTACGACTGCTTAATAACCGCCGGTTTTCCACCATCATTTAGTGAGTTAAAGGAGAGATTAAAAATTTCTTCTAATCAATCACTTTTAGATTTATTTTCTATTTTGGAAAAGAAAAATTTAATCAGCAGAGAAGAAGGTTCTGCTCGCGGCATAAAAATTCTTAAAAAGGGGTACAGGGCAATAAGCGTGCAACCTTTAGCGCCAATAGTTGGCGCGACTTCCGCGGGCGGTTTTATTGAGGCGATAGAAGAAATAGACGCATGGCAGCCGTTGTCAAAAGATGTTGAGACCATTGCCGATGATGTAATAGTTGTGCGCGTTATGGGCGACTCAATGATTGATGCCAATATTGAAGATGGGGACTTGATTTTATTCAAAAA
>JAGUVE010000113.1 GCA_020063075.1 Parcubacteria group bacterium
GAAGTAATTATCACTAAAGTTACTGGAAAATCGCCAAAAATTGTTGAAAAACTTTTGGAAATTCCAAAACTAATAGTTAATGTTTGGGACAAAATTAGTAATTTTCTCCCGGGAAGTATTGGCCAGAAGTCAACGGTTGAGCAACCTCAACCTTCTCCAGCAAGCGAGACAAAAGAAACTGTAGAGCTTAAACCTCAACAGCCAAAAACCGAAGAAACGAAGCCTGTGAAGGAATCTGTCGAGGTCAAACCTCGACAGCCAGAAGCTAACCCCGAAGAAAGACAACTCAGCTTAAAAGAAATTCAGGAGAAAGTGGCTGATGTTTCAAAGAGAAATGATACCTTGAAGCAAAGAGCAGAGGAATTAACTGTCGATGTCAAACCTCGACAGATAGAGAAAAAGAAGGAAGAGGAGGAGAAAAAAGAGAAAATTAAGAAAGAGGAAATTAAATCGGAGGCGGCTCTTTGTTCAAAAATTCCCAATGCCGTCCCTCAAAGAAATAAAGTGATTTTTAACGAAATTGCCTGGATGGGGACTGCCAATTCGGCAAATGACGAATGGATTGAATTAAAAAACATTGCTGGAAAGGAAATAGATTTAACTGGCTGGCAGATTTTGGATAAAGACAGTCAAATCAAAATAATTTTTGGTCGAGAACAGTTCTCGACCGATGGCTTTTTTCTTTTGGAGAGGACGAATGATGATTCAGTGCCACAAGTTAAAGCTGATTTAATTTATACTGGTGGGCTAAACAATAGCGATGAAGCACTTTATCTCTTTGACAAAAATTGTCAGTTTCAAGATGAAGTTTTAGCCAATCCGGATTGGCCGGCTGGAAATAATTCCACAAAGCGTTCAATGGAAAGAAAACTTGATTTGAGTTGGCAGACAAGTTTAAATCCTGGCGGCACAGCAAAGAGAGAAAACAGCTCTGGCTATGTTGAGATTTCAAGTAGCGGAGGAGGAGGCGGAGTTTCCTCCAGCCCCTCCACCCAACAAGAAACTAAACCCCAAATTAGTCTTTCTTTTCCGAGCCAAAACCCAGTTAACAAAGAAATTGAAGTTACTCTTTCCGCTTCAAATTTAAAAAGCACTACTTATGATGTGAAGATTTCAATTGAAAGTGGAACCACAACCCTTTCTGATATTTACAATAAAAATTCAAATGAACGGCAGTCCTCTTCTTATTATGTCACAAGCACTTTTTCTGGGACTTCTTTTTCTGACAATTTTAAATTAAGGATTAAAGAAAATAAAAATGATTTTCGAGGTGAAGCAGATATTTTTGCCAAAATTAGAGAAACCAGAAAAACAACGATTTATGCAGAATTTAGCGGAAAAATTAATATTACTAATCCTCAAGAAAATCCAGTGCAAAATCAGCCTCCAACCCCCTTTTTTACTTTCTCTCCCAAAAATCCAGTTGTCGGGGATTTGGTTAGTTTTGACGCCTCCAACTCAACTGACACCGATGGCGCAATCGCCAGCTACCTTTGGGATTTTGGCGATAATAGTACTAGTAGTGGCGCGAACGCTGCTCATTTTTTTTTAATCGCCGGGACATCAACCGTTATTCTTTTAGTCACCGATAATCAAGGCGCAACAAGTTTTACCTCAACGATTATTGAAATTTCAGCAACTCCTACTGTAGTTCCTCCAACTTATATTTTAATCACCGAAGTGAGAGCGGTAGGGCAGGAAGAATTTGTTGAAATTTATAATCCAACTGATGAGGCAACTTCTACTGCCGGTTGGTATTTGAGTTATTTTCCAGATAATCGCAATTGGAATGATCCTTCAAGAAGTTGGCAATTTCCAACCTCAACCATTTTGGCGAAAAGTTATTTTTTAATTGGAATTTATAACTTTCCCAATCCAGATTGGCAAGTTTTGAATAAAGAAGGAAATTCTTATCAAGCTGAGCAATTAAAGAACAATTCAGGCGCAATTGGCATTTTCTCTTGCAATCCTAAACATTCAACCACCACCAATCCTAAAACTTCTGATGAAGCGAGGGCCTGTAAAATTGATATTATGGCTTGGGGCAACGCGACAACGACTGTCGAAGGAGAGCCGGCAAATCTGGCCTCGGATATGACGGGAAAAAGTTTAGCCAGAAAAATAGCCACCACTTCCGAAGGTGTCCTTACATATATAGATAGCGATAATAATAGTCAGGATTTTGAAATTCAGGACCCAACGGCAAAAGCCCAAAATAAGCATCAACTTTCCGATTTGGATAA
>JAGUVE010000117.1 GCA_020063075.1 Parcubacteria group bacterium
AAAGAAAATTGCTTTGGGGTTGTCGGAGCGCGGCTTTGTTCTTCTTATGGAAAAGAAGTTGCTCTGGAAATTGCCGGCGATTTAGCCGAGGCGGGCTTAACTGTTGTATCCGGATTGGCTCCCGGAATTGACACTCACGCTCATTTGGCGGCGGTAGAAAGAGGCAAAAGAACAATTGCTGTTTTGGGCACTGGCGTTGATGAAAAAAGCGTTTATCCAAAAGAAAACATTGGCTTGGCAAAAAAAATTGTTGAAACAGGCGGCTGTCTGCTCTCGGAATATCCGCCAGGCACCCGCGGCACTAAATTCACATTTCCGCAACGAAACAGAATAATTTCCGGGTTATCCTTGGGAACGCTGGTTATTGAAGCCAAAATGAAATCGGGAGCCCTTATTACCGCCGGCTGGGCGAAAAGTCAAAAAAGAAAAATTTTTGCGGTTCCGGGGCCCATTCATTCTCTCAATTCGCAAGGCTGCCACTATTTGATAAAAAGAGGGGCGAAATTAGCTGAAAACGCCGAGGATATTTTAGGAGGGTTAAATTTATCCTCGGTATCAACGGGGTCGGGCCTTGTTGAAGGAAAAAGCGAAGAAGAAAATTTAATTTTTAGTGCGTTAAAAGAGGGGGCTTTAGATGTAGATAAAATTATTGAAAAAACAGAATTAAACGCCTCAATAGTTGCCTCAACCCTTGCTATTTTGGAAATAAAAGGTAAAGTGAGGAATTTGGGAGGAAATATCTATGCCATTAGTCATCGTTGAAAGTCCGGCCAAGGGAAAAACAATTGAAAAATTTTTGGGGCCCAATTATCGGGTCTTATCTTCTTATGGCCACATAAGGGACTTGCCAAAGAGTGAACTCGGCATAGACGTTGAACAGGAGTTCAAGCCAAAATATATTATTATGCCTAAGGCGAGAAAAAATCTTAATCTCCTGAAAAAAGAGGTTGGAAAAACCGACTCGGTAATTTTAAGTTTGGACCCGGATAGAGAGGGAGAAGCAATCGCCTGGCATTTGACGCAAGCTTTGGATTTGGACGGAAAAAAACCCTACCAGAGAATCGTCTTTCATGAAATTACCAAACCCGCCATTGAAGAGGCGCTGAAAAATCCGAGAAAAATTGACATAAATTTGGTTGACGCCCAGCAGGCAAGAAGAATTTTAGACCGCCTTGTCGGCTATAAATTATCGCCATTTTTATGGAAAAAAGTGGCGCGCGGCCTATCCGCGGGAAGAGTCCAGTCCGTGGCGGTTAGGTTGGTGGTGGAAAGAGAAAGGGAAATTCAAAAATTTATTCCTCAGGAATATTGGACAATCGCCGCCCACCTTAAAAAACAAACACAGAACGGGTCTGTGTCGGCTGAATTTGAGACGGCTTTAATTAAAAAAGACGGAAAGGCATTGGATAAATTGGCAATTAAAAATAAAGAAGAGGCGGATAAAATTTTAAATGACTTGGAAGGGGCGGAATATAAAATAATAAATGCAGAAAAAAAAGAAGTCAAAAGGAATCCCCTGCCCCCCTTTACCACTTCTACCTTGCAGCAAGAGTCCTGGAAGAGGTTTCGCTTTCCGGCAAAATGGACAATGAAAATCGCCCAGCAGCTTTATGAACAAGGATTAATAACATATCACAGAACCGATTCTCTCAATCTTTCCGATTTAGCTTTGGGCGCCGCCAAAAAATTTATCGTAAAAACCTACGGAGAAAATTATCATCAATTTAGGAAATTCAAAACAAAATCAAAATTAGCCCAAGAAGCGCACGAAGCAATAAGGCCTGCCTATGCGGATAAAACGCCCGAATCAACAAAATTAGAAGAAAGCCAATTCAAGCTCTATGACTTAATTTGGCGCAGATTCGTTTCATCACAAATGACCCCCGCAGTTTTTGACTCAACAACCATTGATATTCAAGCTAAAAATTATATTTTCCGAGTCACCGGCCAGGTTCTAAAATTTGATGGGTTCTTGAAGGTTTATCCGATTAAATATGAAGAAAAAGAACTACCCCCTTTGGAAATAAATGAGGTTTTAGAATTGCTCAAATTAATCTCTGCTCAACACTTCACTCAACCGCCCCCGAGATATAATGAAGCCACCTTGATTAAAGCCCTGGAAGAGGCGGGACTCGGCAGGCCTTCCACTTATGCTCCTATTATGTCCACGATTCAGGATAGAAATTATATTGAAAAGAACGAAGAAAAAAGATTTCAACCAACTGAAATTGGCTTTGTGGTCAACGACCTTTTGGTAAATCATTTTCCGAAAATTATCGATATTGGATTTACGGCAAAAATGGAGGAGGATTTGGATAAAATTGCCGGCGGCGAAAAAAAATGGGTTCCCGTAATTAACGAATTTTATCAACCTTTTGCCGAAAATCTTGAAAAAAAATACCAGGAGGTGTCAAAAGAAAAAATCGCCGTCCAAAAGACGGATAAAATTTGCCCCAAATGCGGCGCTCCTCTGCTGATCCGCCTTGGAAAATTTGGAAAATTCTACGCCTGCTCAACCTTCCCGAAATGCCGATATACCGAATCGCTTGAAGAAAATAAATTGAAAGTCAATTGTCCGAAATGCGGCTCGCCTTTGGTGGAAAAAAGAACGAAAAAAGGCAAAATTTTTTACGGCTGTTCAACCTGGCCAAAATGCGATTTCGCTTTGTGGGACAAACCCACCGGCCAAATTTGCCCGAAATGCGGCTCGCCTTTGGTGGAAACAAAAAGA
>JAGUVE010000056.1 GCA_020063075.1 Parcubacteria group bacterium
AAATTCTCTTTTTCTGGAAATGGCCAATTTAATCAGAGTAGCGGCAATCGGCGCTAAAACAGCAGCCACTATTCCAAAAAACATCAATATCGCTGCGCCGGAATCGCGAGAGCGCCTCCTGCCTCCCATCCCGCCCCAAAAACTCGCTCTTAAAAAGAAATCAGAAAGTATTGCCACAACCCCGACAAAAATCACAACAACTGTTTGCAAAAGCATGTCTTTATTCCCAATGTGAGAGAGTTCGTGGGCAATAACCCCTTCCAATTCCACTCTTTCCAGTTTTTCCAAAAGTCCTCGTGTAACGGCGACAACTGCGTGCTTTCCGTCTCTGCCCGTGGCAAAGGCGTTGGGCTGGGCTTCTTCAATTATATAAATTTTGGGCAAAGGTAAACCAGCCGTGATAGATAAATTTTCAACCAGACGATAAAGTTCGGGGTTGTCTTCTTTTTCAACCGGTCTTGCCCGGGTCAAAGCCAAAACAATTTTATCCGAATACCAATAACTCCCGATGCTTGACAGCATGCTGAAAATAACGGCAAAGAACAGAATGCTTCTGCTTCCGAATAAATAACTAAAAAGCCACCCGAGAGCGATGATAAAAAGCAAAAAGCTCGTCATTAACAACCAGGTTTTGCGGGTATTGGATTCGGCGTGAGTGTAAATAGTCATATTTTTGTTTTTAAATTTATTGACCTGTAGGATTGGTGCCATTTTTCACCTCTTCGCCATCGGTATAGCCGTCGCCGTCGGTATCAGCATCCTTTGGATTAGTATTATATTTAATATATTCATCGCCGTCAAATAATCCATCTTTATCGGTATCCGAATCGTAGGGGTCAAGGCTGGTAAATAATTCATTGCTGTCAGTAAGGCCGTCATTGTCCGAGTCGACTTTTCTTGCAATTTTTATATCGTTACCCAGGGCGACCTCAATAAGACAAAATTTCTTATAATTTTCTATATTTATTTTTAAACAATCGCTTTCACTTGTGGCAACAGCTACTAAATTTACAGCCATGCAATAATCTTTTATTTCGTCCGGCACCCCGGTGCAATCATTGTTAAATTTGTTTTTAATAGAATTATTTAAGCATAAATTGGGATATTCCAGGGTTTTTATTTTTCTGCATTCCAAAATATCATCAGTGCGTCCGCTTTCGGCTATCTTAAATGCCAATGCCCGATCCTGACATTCTTGTTTTTCCAATGGCGCATTATTGAAATAATCGCAGTGCTTTGAATCTTTAGTAAGCACGACTATTCTGTCAATGCACTTTTCCGCTTTTTCTTTGTCGGGAATAGTTGCGCATAAACTGCTGTCAGCGCCCTGAGAGATTAAATTAAACAAACATTCGTTTTTAATCTCTGCGGTTTTAAGATTAAAGCATTCCTTATAGTCGCCATTTTTAATAATATCTCTTAGCGCAATTTCGTCCAAGCACCGCTGCTTTTCCGATTCGGATTTTTTCTGCGCGCAGGATTCTTTTGTTTCCGGAATATAAAAATAATCATCGCCGATTTTAAAAACACCCGTAGGCGAAGAGGCGGAAGGAGGCGGACCTGACGGTGCTTTATCTTTTTTAAAATAAAAGACAAAAGCGACTATCGCCAAAATAATAATTAATATTAAAGCAAGTTTTCTTTTGTCAAAAGAATTTATAAATTCCCTAACCTCATTAATTGCCTCATAAATACTCATAATAGTATATATAGAAAGTTTATCCTGGCCAGAGACAAACTCCTAACGAGTTTATTTGCAATAACAGAGTGTTTCGCCCAATGAAAACTGGTAGCAATTGCTATTATAGTATTCGCTGCAAGTTGCGCCAGAAACAGCAAATTTTGCCTTGCAGTCGTTGTAGGATAAATTGCCTGAAAACTCACAGTCATATTCTCCGCAAGCCGGAACCCAGCCCAAATTATGAACGATTGAAGTGCAGGGATAATTAGTCACATCATATAACTCCGGCGCCGACGCAGATTTTTCCTTGATTTTTGCAAAGCTCATCGCAAGTAACGGCATTCGCACAACCGCTAAAATTGCAATTATATTTTGCGCCATCATATGTGCAGTATGAAGAATAAGAACACTGGGCCGTTCCGAGTATTTCAACAAAAGAAATTGCCAAAGCGCTTAAATCGGCCGACCTGCCGGAGCAGCAATAATCCACTTCCGCGCACCCTTGATACTGCGGCATTCCTTTATACTTTTGGTCGCTGAAAATATTGCCGCAAACTACCTTGTTTGAAGAGGAATCGCAGACATATTTCCCTTTTTGGCATTCGTTCGCGTCGAGGACGCCGTCTCCATCTAGGTCCAGATAACACCCCTCACCGATTTTACTTTCGTTAGCGTCTCCAACGCAACCGAGGACGCAATTAGGTTTGCATTTGTATATTGTTTCCACCCATTGCTCTTCTGCGCCGCCGGTCCTGGCTTGAAAGGCGCTTAGGGGCTCGCCAAGTTCACATTCCTCTTTAAATCCATCATCGTTTGGTTTTTGAACAATATCGTCTCCGCAAATATTAACTCTCGGCTTCCAATCAGATTTTAAGTCGCAGTTTATTTGATTCCAGGTAGCAACGTTTTCATATCCAATTGTCTGCAAAAATAAGGCGACCAAAAGCCAGGCGGAAAAAATAATAACTAAACTTATAACAGCGGCTGAAATTACTGATTTTGCTAAAGCGATATTCTCCGGCTTTTCGGCTGAAAACAAAAACAATACGCCGGCAATAATGAAAATTAAGACCGCTATAACTATTACCAAAAGCAGAGCAAAATTAACAACCCCCTTTGTCATATAAAGGAAAGCGCACATGGTACAGGGAGCCCGTTCGTCAATTTCCGGGGTGTATCGAGGTCGTCTCCTAATCGGCCGCAAGGAACAAGCCCTCCTACCGGCGGCGGAGGGGATTTGCAATACCCGTTCTCGCAAGTGTCGCCGGCTTCGCATGTTTTCCCGCAGGCGCCGCAATTATTATTATCGGTATTAGTATTTGCCTCGCAACCATTAGTACTATTGCAATCGCAATCAGCCGTTCCGGGAGCGCAAGCAGCTTCCGCTTTATTAGGTAGCGCAAATATAAAATAAAAAAAACCAAAAATAATTACCAAAAAGAGGGTAATTTTCCAGTTATTAATTTCCATTTTTATTTAGAACTGCACTTTTACGGGTTCTCGGACTTCGGGGGCTTTCTCTTCTATTTCAAAGAAATTCATTTTCTGAAAACCAAAGGTCGCGGCAATTATATTTGCCGGAAAGCTCTCAAGCGTTATATTTAAGTCCCTTACATTTGAGTTATAGAAGCGTCTGGCGGCCTGGATTTTGTCTTCGGTATCGCGAAGGTCTCTTTGCAGTTCCAGGAAATTTGTTGACGCCTGCAAGGTAGGATAATTCTCGGCCACGGCAAAAAGGGTTTTTAAGGTTGAGGAAAGAAAATTTTCCGCCTCGCCGATTTTTTTTGGGTCTCC
>JAGUVE010000083.1 GCA_020063075.1 Parcubacteria group bacterium
AGAATTGGATCGCATTGCCAAGATGTTGGTCAGAAGAGATTTTGAATTAATGACAGAGAGGGAAAAATTAGAGGAGTCAAAGAAAATTCTGGAAATAAAAGTTGAGGCCAGAACCGTGGAATTGAAGGAGTTAGCTGAGGGGCTTGAAGAAACAGTTAAAAAAAGGATAAAGGACCTGGAGAAAAAAACTGCTGAACTTGAGGAGTCAAAAAGAGCTTTATTAAACATCTTGGAGGACGTTGAGGAAGCAAGGATTGACGCAGAAGAAGAAAGAAATAAAACCTTTTCCGTTATTAATAATTTGGCCGATGGATTGTTGGTTTTTGATACCGAGGAAAAACTTACCTTAATTAATCTTCAGGCGCAGGATTTTTTTAAATTGGGCGCCGGAGAAACAACGGGTAAGTCAATTTTAGAACTGTCTGAACTTCCCGCTTTTAAACCGCTGTCGAATATTTGGGGGGGGAAAGCCCAAAAAATTTTCAGGAAAGAAACATCTTTAAGCGAAAACTTGATTTTGGAGGTCTCAACCCTGCCGATAATGAGCGGCGAGAAAAATTTTGGCAATCTGGTTATTCTCCATGACATTACGCGGGAAAAAACAGTTGAAAGAATGAAAACAGAGTTTGTTTCCCTTGCCGCCCACCAGTTAAGAACGCCCTTGTCGGCCATCAAATGGACGTTGAAAATGCTTCTGGAGGGGGATTTAGGCCCCATAACCGAAGAGCAAAGAAATTTTATTGAAAAAACATACCAGAGCAACGAAAAAATTATTGAATTAATTAACGACCTTTTAAATGTAGCCAGAATTGAAGAAGGAAGGTATATTTATAAACCCCTTCCCGGCAGCCTTGAAGACATCATCCAGTCCCTGATAAACCCTTATAAGGAAGAAGCTGAAAGAAAAAAACTTCGCTTTGAGTTTAAAAAACCGACAAAGGAAACGCCGAGAGTTATGCTTGATGTGGAAAAGATTGGAATAGCTATTGAAAACCTTATAGACAATGCGATAAATTATACTAAGCCCGGCGGACAGGTGACGATTTCCTTAAATTATGATAAAAAGAAAATAAAGTTTTCTATTCAGGATACCGGAATAGGAATTCCCAAGGAGCAACAAAAAAGGGTTTTTTCAAAATTTTTCAGGGGAGCTAACGCAATCAGGGCAGAAACCGAAGGAACGGGACTGGGACTTTTTATATCTAAAAACATAATTGAAGCCCACGGCGGCGAAATCTGGTTTGAATCGGGAGAAAATAAAGGAACCGCATTTTATTTTACTTTACCGGCCGGAGCGAAGGGAGAATTTGAGGATTTTCTAAAAAAACTTTAATTGCACCGCCTTCCTTTGCTCTTTACACGCTTTCTGAATAATAGTAAAATATATTAAAAATCAAAATTCGGGGCTTGCAGAACTTTTAAAAGAGTTTAAAATATAATAAGCGTTCTATTAAAATATCCCCCATCGGAGAGGGGTCGGGGGAACTTGTCAGTTCTCCCGTGAAGGAAAACAGCGAGCGAAGCGAGTGTTAGAAACCGAGGGTTTCTAAAGAGCCTGCTTTCAGCAGGCGAATAAGTTGACTTACCACTACTATGGCAAAAAAAATTTTATTAGTTGAGGACGAGGAAATAATGATTGACCTTCTCCAAAGAAAGCTAACGAAAGAGGGCTACGAAATTTCTGTAGCCAGAAACGGAGAAGAAGGATTGCAGGCGATGAAGGAAAAAAAACCCGACTTAGTTTTATTGGATATCATTATGCCCAAAATGGGAGGACTTGAGGTGCTGGAGGAAATGCAAAAAGACAGAGAACTAAATAGGATTCCGGTAATAGTTATTTCAAATTCCGGCCAGCCCGTGGAACTGGATAGGGCTCAAAAATTTGGCGCCAGGGATTGGCTTATTAAAACCCAATTTGACCCGCAAGAAGTAGTTGATAAGGT
This sequence comes from Parcubacteria group bacterium, assembly GCA_020063075.1. Classification (GTDB taxonomy): domain Bacteria; phylum Patescibacteriota; class Minisyncoccia; order Minisyncoccales; family JAGUVE01; genus JAGUVE01. The sequence continues at coordinate 1,944 of JAGUVE010000083.1, forward strand.
GATAAAGCAAATCGGCAAATAAATACCCTCATCGGAGAGGGGTCGGGGGAACTTGTCAGTTCTCCCGTGAAGGAAAACAGCGAGCGAAGCGAGCGACCTAATTTTGTAATACCACTATGGCAAAAAATATTCTCATAATTGAAGACGATAAGTTTTTAAGAGAACTAATTGCTCAAAAACTCATCAAAGAGGGCTACGAAGTTTCGGAAGCAGTTGACGGAGAGGAGGGGATTAAAAAAGTAAAAGATGAAAAACCAACTTTGGTTTTGCTCGACCTAATTTTGCCGGGCATAGACGGCTTTGAAGTCCTTGGTAAAATTAAGGAAGATCCCGGCTTGTCTCCGATTCCGGTGATTATTCTTTCCAACCTTGGGCAAAAAGAAGACGTTGAAAAGGGATTAAAGCTGGGGGCGGTTGATTATTTGATTAAAGCCCATTTTACCCCCGGGGAGATTATTGATAAAATAAAAAACGTCTTGAAATAACTATGCCGGAGTTGCCGGAAGTGGAAACCACTATTCGCGATTTAAGAAAAAAGGTCCTGGGAAGGACCTTTCTTAATGTCTGGACAGATTTTAGAAAGGCAATTAAGAAACCAAAGAGCTTCGAGAGGTTTAAAAAAGAAATCAAGGGCAAAAAAATACGGAGAATTTGGCGAAGAGGGAAAAACATCATTTTTGATTTATCCCACAACCGCTCCTTGCTGATTCATCAAAAATTAACGGGACATCTATTATACGGAAAGTGGGAATTTAAAAATGGCGAATGGAAATTAAAAACTCCCGGTCCCCTCGGAGACCCGATGAACAGATTTTTGCATTTGATCTTTTGGCTGGACAATGATGAAATGATGGTTTTGTCCGATTTAAGAAAATTTGCTAAAGCCGAGTTATGGGTGACCAAAGAACTAAAAGAATCAGAATTATTCAAAAATTTAGGCCCCGAACCATTGGAAAAAGATTTTACTTTTGAAAGATTTAGAGAGGTATTATTGAAAAAGAAAGGAAAAATTAAACAAATTTTGATGGACCAGGATATTATTGCCGGCATTGGAAATATTTATTCTGATGAAATTTTGTGGCAGGCAAAAATTCATCCTTAAAAAAAAATCGGAAGATTAGGCAATAAAGAATTAAAAAGAACGTACGGAGCAATGAGGAAAATTTTGCAAAAATCCATTGACTTTGGAGGCGAGAGCATTTCTGATTACCGAAAACCTTCGGGAGAAAAAGGCGGGTTTGATGTTTTGAGAAAAGCTTACCGAAGAGAAGGAGAAAAATGCGCCCGTTGCGGAACGGTTATTGAAAGATTAAAAATTGGCGGCAGAAGCGCTCATTATTGTCCCCGATGTCAAAAATTATGATTATTTTTATTTATGGCCCGGATACATACAGGTCTCGGCAGAAATTAAATGAGATAATTGAGCATTATAAAAAAACCAACAAAAGCGGATTGAACTTGAGGTATTTAAATTTAAAAGAGAAAAATTTTCAGGATTTCAAAAATGAGTTTTTGCCGATCCCAATGTTTGAAGAAAAAAAACTGCTCATTCTGGAAGAGGTATTTCCAAATAAAGATTTTAAAGAGAAATTTATTAAAAACCATAAAATATTTTTTGATTTAAATAATGTTATTTTATTTTATGAGGGAGGAGAAGTTTCAAAAAAAGACCCCTTCTTCGTTTTTTTAGAAAAAGAGGCAAAATCCCAAAGATTTGATTTTTTGGAGGGCCAAAAATTGAAAAACTGGGTAAAGGGAGAATTTAAAAACTGGGGAGGAAGAATTGAAGAGGGCGCCCTAGAGGAGTTGATTGACTTTGTCGGAAGCGACACCTGGCAAATGTCAAATGAAATTAAGAAGTTGATTGATTATAAAAAAGGAGAGGTAATTTCAGAAAAAGACGTTGAAATTTTAGTTAAATCAAAAATTGAAACGGATATTTTCAAAACCATTGATGCCCTGGCTTCAAAAAATAAAAAAGAAGCATTAAAATTAATTCACCGGCATTTAGAAAAAGGCGATAATCCCTCATATCTTCTTTCAATGGTTAATTTTCAATTCAGGAATTTACTAATCGTCAAATCGCTCAGCCAGAAATACCCGTCTTATTATGCGATTTTAAAAGCAAGCCAGCTTCACCCCTTTGTTGTAAAAAAGGCCCTTTATCAGGCCAAGAAGTTTGAACTCGCGGAACTAAAAAAAACCTATCAAAGGTTTTTTGAGGCGGATTTGGCGATTAAAACCGGCAAAATAGATCCGGAAACCGCGCTGGATTTGCTGATTGCGGAAATTTAAGTTTTGATTTTTAAGCTGAGTAATTTGGTTATTCTTGATTTTTTTCTGGCAGCGGTGTTTTTCTTGATGAGCCCGACTTTGGCAGCTTTGTCTAAAATTTTATAGACCTGGGGCAGGAGTTTTTTTGCCTCCTCAATTTTCTTTTGAGAAACCAAACCCTTCGCCTTCTTGATGAGGTTCTTCATTTTATTTTTAAAAGCAAGGTTTCTTATGCCCCTTTTTAAACCTTGACGAAGCGCTTTTTTGGCTGATTTGGTTATTGCCACATTCCCTCGCTCCGCTCGGTCAAATGCAAAATGCAAAACGAAAAATGCAAAGTTACGAGCGGAAGCTTTTATTTTAGAATACCACAAAAATATATTTTTGCAATACTGAAGTTTATGCTAAAATAATAAAAAATCAATATGCTGGCTAAAGTTTTTATTTATCGCATCGTTGATATTTGCGATGAGCTGGATGTAAATCAGCTGAAGGGGCAGTTAAAGCGGCTAAAAATAAAACCCCTTGGAAGAAGATACTTTGCTCCGGCTTATTTGAATTTTGCCACTCCGCCGGTAGAAATGAAAATGCGGCGATGGTTTTTGAAGGAATTTGGGCTTTGGGCAGAAACCATAATTAAGTTTTACTCTTTGGGGATTGCCACTCTTCGTTACGAAGTTTCCGTTGATGCTCCAGATTATCCTGCATGTTTCAAAAAAGCCAGAGACGTCATAAATAACTCAATTTTCGATAAAAGAACGAAAACACTGCTGGATTATATTAAAGTCCTTTTGGAGAGGGAGTTGAAAACTTCAATCAGGGGCAAGTTCATCGAGGATTATAGTATTTTATGGCTGCAAGAAAGATTTGTCCCTCAGCAAATTTGGCTAAAAAAGTTATTGGCTCAATTTTTAAGGAATGAAGTTTTACCCCTTTCCAAATCCGAAGAGCAGGAAGCGTTGAAATATCAATTTGCTTACACTCCTCAGGACTTAACCGTTATTGACTGGGATCGGGCAGTCACAATTGACACCCTGCCCCAGGAAGACGTTTGGGGGGTTTTGGAATACGCTAATTTACAGCTAACGGAACTTCGTTACTATGAAAATTCATTAGATAAACAGCTTGATGGATTTTATAAGTTCACAAAACTGCCCTACTATAAAGCGCTGTTTGGATTATATCAAATAACGGGCGCCCTGAGGCGGCTTTCTAATCTTTATCTTGATTTTAGCGAAGAAGAAACGCGGCTAAACAGTTTCTTGCGGCTGACCGGAGACGAATATCTTTCCCGCATTTATTCCTCGGCGGTAAAACGGCTTAACATTGATTCCTTTCAAAAAAATTTAAAAGACCGTCTGGCTGACGCAAGGCGCCTCTATGAAACGCTTTCCCTGCAAGCAAGCTCCCTAAGGATGGAAGTGCTGGAAGCAGCAATTGTCGCCTTGTTTATTCTTTCCGTTATTTTGCAAATCTTAGAATAAATTTACACTTAACTTTTCCGATAGGTGTCGAAAAAGTTAAGCACATAGGAAACCAAAGGTTTCCTATAACCGGAAAACTTTCAGTTTTCTATACAATAAAATCAACTCATTTTCTTGAGCAAATCCCTTATTTGGGCCGCCCTTTCAAAGTCCAAATTTTTTGCGGCTTCTTTCATTTCTTTTTCCAACAGCTTTTTATCTCCGAGCGGCCAAAATTCGGCTGTAATTTCTTTTTTCTTTGAGGAAAATGGCCAGTCCCTGATCGGCTTAATAATGGCTTTGGGCGAAATGCCGTGTTTTTTATTATAGTCCTCCTGAATTTTTCTTCTCCTCTTCACCTCTCCAATGGCAGAAGCCATTGATTTGGTAATTTTATCGGCATACAAAATAACGTGACCCTCCAAATGCCGCGCCGCCCGCCCCATTGTTTGGATAAGGGTTGTTTCTGACCTTAAAAAACCTTCTTTATCGGCATCCAGGATTGCCACTAATGCCACCTCCGGCAAGTCCAGGCCCTCTCTCAAAAGATTAATGCCGACCAGAACATCGTATTTTCCTTCTCTGAAGTCCTTTAAAATTTGCGGTCTTTCCATGGTCTTTACCTCCGAATGGAGCCACTGGGTTTTGATTCCCCCGTCAGCCAAATAATCGGAAACGGCTTCGGCCAATCTTTTGGTTAAGGTTAAGACAAGAGTTCTTTGCTTTTTTGAAACTCGTTTTTTAATTTCTTCTATTAAACCT
>JAGUVE010000014.1 GCA_020063075.1 Parcubacteria group bacterium
GGATTTTTAATTGGAGTTGAAACTCTGGGTCACAACCCCCTTACCAATTTTAAAAGGAAAATTAATAAAATAGTTGGCAAAAGAACTGAGTGGGCGGCGGAGCACATCTTTAAAATGGAAGATTTAGAAATAGCAGAAGAATATTTTAACAAGACAGAGACAAATTTTTTTCACATCGTATCGTGGGTTGCTTTTCCGCTTCTGAAATTACCAGTGGGAAAAACTCTACTTAAATTATTTGAAAAAGTTGACCAATTTTTGTTTTCTTTTCCTTTTTTAAGAAAATACGCTTTTAAGGTTGTTTTTGTTTTTTCTGGGCCGAAAATAATCTAATTTAGACCTGTCAAGGCAATTTAGACCTGTCAAGGCAATTTAGACCTTGACAACATATTATCTTGAGTTAATATAAAGACAGAAGTATAAATTTATGACTCTTCTTGAAAGAATTTTAAGGCAAAACTCTTGGTGGGAGAAAAAGGAAATTGAGGAAATCAGGGATTATAAAGAAAGATTTCTCTTGAAAGAAATTTGGGAATATCTTAAAGACCCTCAAATAATTGCTATTTTAGGTCTCAGGAGAACAGGGAAGACTGTTTTGCTTTTGCAAATTATTAAAAGACTTCTTAAAGAAATTTCGCCAAAGAAAATTCTTTATTTTTCTTTTGATGAAATTTTGGGCAAGGACCCGGAAATTATTGAAAAGATATTAGAGATTTATGAAAATGAAATTTTAAAAGAAAATTTAAAAAATGTTTATATTTTCTTTGATGAAATAAATCATTTAGAAAACTGGCAGATTATCTTAAAGAGATTTTATGATTTAAAAAGAAATATTAAATTTTTTATTTCGGGTTCTTCCAGTATTTATCTTAAAAAAACTAAAGAGAGCTTAGCCGGTAGAATTTATGAATTTAATCTTCCTCCTTTAGATTTTAAAGAATTTCTTTATTTGAAGGGGATAGAAATAAAAGACATATCTCTTCAGAGATTAACCTTAAAAAAAGAATTAAATAAATATTTCTTTTTGGGTTCTTTTCCAGAAATTATCAACGAGTCCGATTTTTTAAAAGTTAAAAAGTATGTGAATTCAGTTATTGAGAAAATAATCTTCTATGATATCCCAAAAGTTTATGAGATAAACGAACCAGAAGTTTTAAAGACAATTCTTTCTTTTGTTGCTCAAAAACCCGGAATGCTTATGGAATACCAAACTTTAGCTTCAAATTTGGGCATTTCTTATCAGACCGTTTCAAAATATGTCGGTTATTTAGAAAAATCCTTTTTAATTAAACTAATTTATAATTTTCGAGGAAGTCCTGTTGTCAGAGCAAGAAAGCTGAAAAAGGCATATTTAGGTTCAATAAATTTAATTTCCGGATTTTTGGATTCAGAAAAAGAACTTTTTGAAAAACTACCTCTTTTGGCAGAAAATTTAGTCTGTCTTTATTTAGATGCCAGATGGTTTTGGAAAAAGTACACTGAAATTGATTTCTATCATCAAAAGACTGCTATTGAAGTAAAATACGGCGAAACAAAACCTGATATTAAAAATGCCATTCTGGCAGCTAAAACCTTAAAATCCAAAAAACTTTTGATTATTACCAAAGATATTGAGGAAAAGAAAAAATCAATTGAATTTATTCCCCTGTGGAAGTGGTTATTAAAAGGGAGGGATTACTAAAGATATGATTAAACGTTTATTTGATATTATTTTTTCTCTTTTGGGAATAATAATAACCTTACCTTTGTTAGGAGTGATTGTCCTATTAATAAAACTTGATTCAAAGGAACCGGTTTTTTACCGGGGAGCAAGGGTTGGAAAAAACGGAAAGGAATTTAGAATTTTTAAATTTCGGACAATGGTTCCTAAGGCGGAAAAATTAGGGGGACCGTCAACCGCCAGCGACGACCCCCGGCTGACCAAAATCGGAAAATTTCTCAAAAAATATCAATTAGACGAACTGCCCCAATTATTCAACGTTTTGAAGGGAGAAATGAGTTTGGTGGGACCGAGGCCGGAAGTCAAAATGTATGTTGATATGATGAGCATGGGAGAAAGAAGTGTTATCCTGTCCCTGAAGCCGGGGATGACAGATATTGCATCGCTGTGGAATTTCCACGAAGGCGAGGCGTTAAGAGGAAGTTCAGACCCGGAAAAAACCTATATGGAAAAAATCCGACCAAAGAAGATTGAGCTCCAACTAAAATATGTGAAAGAAAGCTCTTTGCTGGTTGATTTGAAAATAATTTTTAAAACCATATTAAAGATATTTTATGGATAATTTTGCGAAGTATAAAGAAATAGCTCGGGAAGCAAGAAAGACCGTTCTTCGTTTAATTTATAAGGCCCAGACGTCACACGTTGGCAGCAATTTTAGCTGTCTGGACATATTAACAATTCTTTTTGAAAAAGCGGATTTAGATAAAGATAAAATAATTCTGAGCAAAGGTTGGGCGGCGGCTTCTCTTTATTATTTTTTATGGAGAAAAGGCAAAATTACCAAAGAAGAATTAGATAGCTACTGCCAACAAATAACTTGTCCAAAATGTAATGGTTCTGGTTTTGAAGATGGAAAATAAAATTTGTAAAACTTGCAA
>JAGUVE010000012.1 GCA_020063075.1 Parcubacteria group bacterium
TAAAACATATTCTCTCAAAATATAATGCCAAACTGGCTGAAACCGGTTCTGTCATCTGGGCCTTTGAATATAGAGAAAATAAATGGCTGGCCAAGCATATAATTGAAATAAGCGAAGAAGGCGCAGGGGTATTGGATAAACTTTTAGAAGAATTAGACGACTACGACGATGTACAAGAACTATTTTACAATGTAAAATAGTTTTAAAGCCGAATTACTATTTTGGGGTTGATAAAATTGATGGAAGCTTTGTTCGGGACTTTGTATTGTTGAAATTTTATTGGAATTCCGATATGATAAAACAAATGGAAACAAAACCAGAAATTATTAAACTAAATATAGAGGGAGAAATTTGCCCCTATCCTTTAATTACAACCATTAAAAAATATCAAGAAATCAAAGAGAATTTAGAATCGGGCAAGAGAATATTAGAAGTTACAACAGACCATCCCCCGGCTTATGAAAATATTCCCAGGGAGTTCAGAAAAAAAGGATTTCAGGTAGAAGTGGAAAAGATGGGCCCGGCAAAATGGAAAATAATAATCAAAAAATAATTTGAATTAAATGTTATCAGAGGTCGACGGATAACCAAAGTTTTATAAGTTAATAAACGACTTATATAATTCTTTATAGAATTGGATAAGTTGGACTAACATTATGATTATTTTGAGCGGATTTATCGTAGGGCTGCTTTTTGGCTTTGTTTTGACAAGAGGTTATTTCTGCCAATTCAGCGGTTTAAGTGACGCCCTGATGTTTAAAAATTTTAGAATAATTAAAGCTACGATTTGGGCAGTTCTGATTGCCATGATTGGTTTTCACCTAATGGCCAGCCTAGAGATAATTACTTTAAACCCTAAACCCTTTTTTGGGGCAGCCAGCATTATTGGCGGAGCAGTTTTTGGTCTGGGAATGACTTTAGTGGGAGCTTGTGTTGGAGGAACCACCTTTAAAATGGGTACTGGATTGATTAGTTATTTTATTGCTGGTATAGGAATAGCTTTAGGAGGATTGTCAGCCGCCGAGGGATTTCTTAAACCCATTAGATTAGCCTTGCAGGATACAACAAAGGTAATGATTAAAGGGGCAAACCCGACTTTATCATCTCTTTTAGGATTAAATCCCTGGATTCTTGTTTTAATTTTAGCAGTGATTTTTATTTGGCTCTTACTGAAACTAAGGACTGAAGAGAAGGAACCCCGGCCCGAGGCAACTTTTTTTGCTAGATTATTCAAATTAAGATGGTCCCCGGCCCTAACCGGTGTTGCTATTGGCATTATTGGGATGATTGCCTTTGTTGCTTCGGCAGCTGCCGGCAGAAATTATCCATTAGGAATTGTCGAAGGATATATTCCTATCTTAAAGTCATTTTTGACCGGCAGTTTCACCCTTAGTTGGATGTATCTGTTAATTCCGGGGATAATTTTAGGTTCGACAATTGCCGCTTTTGTTGCTGGTGAATTTAGATGGAGGCTACCCAATTGGAAAACGGCAGTAATTATGTTGATCGGCGGATTTTTAATGGGTGGAGGAGCAGTTTTCGCAGCAGGTTGCAATGTTACTCACATTCTTAGCGGTATACCCCAATTGTCTGTTGGTAGCATTGTTAGCGGAATAGCAATTTTCGGTGCTGTTTATTTAATTGACTATTTTAGATTCATTAGGAAAAAACAATCATAGCCAAAGAAGAAAATTTTTAAATTTGTGTTTTCTACCTTCTAGGGTGGTAAAAGTTTTGTAATGGCTTTAAAATCAGTAAAATATATTAAAATTGACGACCAGAAAGGCATTCTTTATTCGGCCCAACAAAGAGCTTTAATGATTCCGGTTACTTTTGTTAAAGCTTTAAGTGTTTCTTTTTCTGGTATTTTTGGACTCCCGGGAGCTCGAAAATTAATTTATGAAATTGGTAGAAGTCTGGGAGAAGAGTTTGTTAAAATATTAAAGTCAATATTAAAAGAGGAAGGGGTAGCTTTAGATAAAGAAATGCTCATTAGAGAAACTCACAATGCTATTTTTATGAGCGCCGGTTGGGGGAAAATAGAATTTCAAGAGCTTAATTTAAAAGAAGAGAAAATTATAGTAAAAATAACCAACTCCCCTTCCGGAGAATTAGCTAAAGAAAGCGATTATGCTTTAGAGAGGGGAATATTGGCAGGCTGCTATAAAGAAATAACCGGCCAGAGTATTTATTATAATACAAAGAAAGAAGAGAAAAAAACTGGGACAGCAATCCTTGAGACCTTTGCAAAAATTCCTAAAAAAAATTTGGCTAAAGGAGAAATGGCACTTTTGGGAAGAAAAGAATTAAAAAAGACAGTTGAGGCCAGAACTAAAGAACTCCGAAACAAAGTAAAAGAATTAGAAAAATTTACTAAGCTAACTATTGGTAGAGAATTAAGAATGATAGAGCTAAAGAAAGAGATTGCAGAACTAAAAAGGTAGTTAGAAAAAAATCCTAAATTTAAAATATTAGAATTTTCCGCCAAAGGCGGATCAGCCTCTGGCTGAAATTATTGTTTCGAATTTCGATATTCGAATTTCGAATTTAAATTATTATGATAATTTTGGGTATTGATCCGGGATTTGACCGCCTGGGTTGCGCGGTTATTAAAAAATCAGACAAGGGCGAAGAACTGGCTTATTCAACTTGTCTAATTTCAAAAAGA
>JAGUVE010000073.1 GCA_020063075.1 Parcubacteria group bacterium
AAGCCCATTGACTCTTCGGCGACAAACCCGTAAGGTTTGTCGCTCAGAGTCAACCCTGAACGAAGTTGAAGGGTTGACATTAAGGTTATTAAGCGTTAATATAAGACATAAGAAAATAAACGGTTGGGCGGGGCCAACCGTCTTTATTTAAAAGACCTGCTGCGTAATAATTTTTCGTAGTGAAACGCAGAAATTTTGAGCGAAAATTGTGAAGGGCGAGGAGGCGTATTTGACTAAAATACGGCGACGAGCCGTGAACAATTTGTAGCCGAAATTTCAAGTTGCAGCAGAAAGGATTATTACGCAGAAGGTCTAAACACATGGATATCAGAAACATAGCCATAATCGCGCACGTAGACCACGGCAAAACCACCCTGGTTGATTCGCTGTTGAAGCAATCTGAAAATTTTAAGTTGATGCGCGACAGCCCTCAAGAACTGATTATGGACTCAAACGAACTGGAGCGCGAAAGGGGTATAACGATTTTTTCCAAGAACGCGGCTGTTCAATACAAGGGAGTGAAAATAAACATAGTTGATACTCCGGGCCACGCCGATTTTGGCGGCGAGGTTGAGCGCATTATGCGCATGGTTGACGGGGTCATACTTATTATTGACGCCAAAGAGGGCCCTATGCCGCAGACCAAATTCGTCTTAAAGAAAGCCGTGCAGGCGGGACACAGGATAATCGTAGTGCTCAACAAAATTGATAGAGCCGACGCAAGGTTAAAGTGGGCTCTTAATCAAACTTACGAACTTTTCTTTGAACTGGGCGCAAGCTCGGCGCAAATAGAATTTCCGGTAATTTACGCTTCGGCAATTCAAGGCAGGGCCGGCCTGAAACCGGATTTGAATTCTTGTAAAAATATAGAGCCGCTTTTTGAAACCATTGTGAACTACATTAAGCCGCCGCAAAAGGACCCGGCCGCGGCCTTGCAAATGCTTACTGTAAATCTAATTTACGACAACTATAAGGGGAAGGTCGCCGTGGGACGGCTTTATTCCGGCGTCTTGAAGAAAGGCGCCGCAGTCGCCCATATGACAAGGGACGGGAAAGTAAAGAAAGCCCAGTTAAGTTCCGTTATGATTTTCAGCGGTTTGAACAGAGTGGAGGCGGACGAAGTTGAAGCCGGAGACATAGTTGCAATTTCCGGCATCCCGGATGTTTCCATAGGTGAAACCATAGCCGATTCTTTAAATCCGGTTGCGCTCCCGGTGATTAAGATAGACGAGCCAACGATTAAAATGACTTTCGGCGTGAACACCTCGCCATTTGTTGGCAAGGAGGGGGATAAGACCACTTCCCGCAACTTGAAAGAACGTTTGGAGAAAGAGTTGGAAACAGACGTGGCGCTTTCGGTGAAACAAACTGAATCCGGCGATCGCTGGGTGGTTGCCGGCAGGGGCGAGCTGCATTTATCCATATTTATAGAGAAGATGAGACGGGAAGGCCACGAACTTGAGGTCTCCAAACCCCAGGTTATTTTAAAAGAGGAAGGAGGCAAGACCCTGGAACCGATGGAGGTTCTTGCCGTTGAGGCGCCGGAAAACTTCGCCGGAAGCGTCATTGAGCTTATGGGGAAACGTTTGGGAGTAATGAAAGAAATGAAAGTTGACGGGGCAACCGCCTTTATGGAGTTCTTGATTCCCACAAGAGGGCTTATCGGGATACGAAGCGAATTTCTTACGCTAACCAAGGGCTTGGGCATAATGAATTCGCTATTTTCCGGTTATGAAGAATATAAAGGAGAACTTAAGAACGGAGAGCATGGCTCCATAGTCGCTTCAGACACGGGGGTCTCCAACGCTTATGGGTTAATAACCGGTCAGGGAAGGGGGCAACTCTTTATAGGGCCGGGAGTCCCTGTTTACGAAGGAATGGTGGCAGGTAAAAATGCAAAAGCGGGAGATGTCAGAGTTAACGTCTGTAAAGCCAAAGAACTTACAAATTTCAGGGTTAAGAATGAAGGAATTCAAGAAACCCTGAATGTTCCCTTGAACTTAACTTTAGAATACGCGTTGAGTTATATGGGAGACGACGAGCTTGTGGAGGCGACTCCCAAAAGCGTAAGAATAAGAAAAATGTATTTGACCGAACTTCAGCGAAAAAAAGCTAAATTACCGCTTAGCCGCTTTTCCGATAAAATATTTGCTGATACGAAGCGGTAGGAGGTTTTGCGTTATTTGAAATAAAAACGGAGCAGGGGATAGCCGATTATTAAAAATATCAGGCCGATAATTAATGTAGCCAGAACAAAACCAACGAGCCGCATTCCTCTTTCTTCACCGGTTTCGGCACCGGGGGACAAACTAAGAATCCAGATAAATAACATTAAGGAAAGATAAAAGAGAAGCCAGCCAAAGCTAAAGTACGACTCCGTCTTAATAAACAGGGAATAGATTGAAAGAAATAATCCGAACAGGGCAGATATAAAACTCAAGGCAATTGCTTTCATCATAAGGCCTATTAAAAAAATAACACAAACGCCCAAATTGTCAAAATTTTAAAAATTTGCTAAAACCCGTAGTGAAAATTTGACTGCCTCCGGCAAATAGTGTCCCGACTAAGTCGGGACACTTGTCAAATTTCTACTACGGGGTAAAATACAAAATATGCAAGATTTAGGCGCTAAAATTAAAGATTTTCAATTAAGACTCCTCAAGATTGAGGACTGCCTTTGACATTAAAAAAAATAAGGAAAAATTGAAGGAATTGGAAGGAGAATCCCAAAAACCGGATTTTTGGCAGGAAAAAGAAAAAGCGATAAAAATAAGCCAGGAAACAAACCAGCTGCAAAAAAAAATTCAGGGTTTTGAGGACTTAGAAATAGAGTTAGAATTATTGAAGGAAGCGGGGGTTGAAATAGACGCTGAAGAATTTGACAGAAAACTAAGAAAAAAAGAAACTGAGATTTTTCTTTTCGGAAAATACGACAGAGGAAACGCTATTTTATCAATCTTTTCCGGCGCCGGAGGTCAGGACGCTCAAGATTGGGCAACTCTTCTCTTGAGGATGTATGAAAGATATTGCGGTTCAAAAAGTTTCCAGACAAAAATTTTGCACCGCTCATTTGGCGAGGGAGGGGGACCGGAAGGAAGAATCGGGCTCAAATCGGCCACTTTGGAAATCAAAGGCAGTTATGCATACGGGTTTTTGAAAAAGGAAAACGGAGTTCACAGATTAGTAAGAATATCTCCTTTTTCTCCCAAGGCGCTTCGCCACACTTCCTTTGCTTTAGTTGAGGTCTTGCCCGAGCTGTCGGAAGCGGAAGAATCGGAAATTAAAATCAGGCCCGAAGATTTAAAAAC
>JAGUVE010000036.1 GCA_020063075.1 Parcubacteria group bacterium
AACATCGTCCATTAAAATAAAAATTGTGGGCAAGACCGACCTCTCTGAGGCAGAATTGGTCAAATCCCTCTCGTGTTCCAAAGCAATGTTTTCTAAAGCGGGATAAACACAGGAGCGAATTATTCTAACATTACTGCAGATATTTTCCGATTCCCAGGGATTTCTCTTTTGAGGCATAGCTGAAGACCCGACCTGTTTTTCGCCAAAGGGTTCCGCCAGCTCTGAAATTTCCGTTCTTTGAAGATTCCTGATTTCTTTTGCTATTTGCTCAATCGTGCCGGCAAAAATCGCCAAATCCGAAATTATTCTGGCAATGTTTTCCCTCGGCGCAACTTGGGTAGAAATATCAACCGACCTCAAGCCCAATTTTTCCATTATCGCTTTTTCAAATTTTTCATCCAAACCAAAATTTTTTTGGGCGGCGTAGTTTCCAACCGCCCCGGAAAATTTCCCGGAAATATATTTTTTGTCATCGATTAGACGCTTCAAGTTTTCCCCTATTTTGTCGGCGTAGTTTGCAAATTTGAAACCCAAAGTAATAGGAACGGCATGCTGGCCGTGAGTTCTGCCAATCATTATTAACTCTTTATATTTTTGACAAATATTTAAGCAAGTGCTTAATAACTCCCTGCCTTTTTTAAATAAAATTTCCAGCGCCGATTTTATTTGCAATGCCTGAGCCGTGTCAACAATGTCATAACTGGTGGCGGTCAAATGGACGTATTTCCCGGCCGGGCCTGAAACTTCGGTTAGCGCCTTGACCAAAGCCATCACGTCGTGCTTTATTTCCTTTTCAATTTCCTTTACTCGCGCCAATTTGACAAATTTTAAATTGGCTTTTTTCTTTATAATTTCCGCCGTTTTTTTGGATATTTTTCCAAAATCAGCCAAGGCCTCAGCCAAAGCCGCCTCAACTTTCAGTTGATATTCCAATCGCTTTTCCTCCTCAAAGATTTCCTTCATCTCCTTTGACCCGTATCTATAATCAATAGGGTGAATCGCCATATTATTTCAATTTTAAAATTCTAATTGCTAAATGGCTGGCGTTTTTTGCGTTATCAATGCCGACCGTTGCCACCGGCACTCCGCTCGGCATTTGCATTGAAGAAAGCAAGGCGTCCAAGCCCTTTAATTTTACATTAACGGGAACGGCAATGACCGGCTTTTTAGTTAAAGAAGCGACAACTCCCGGCAGGGCGGCAGACAACCCGGCAATGCAGATATAAACATCGGCATAGCCCTCGCTTTTTAATAAATACTTTCTTAGTTTTTCCGGCTGGCGGTGGGCGCTTAGATAGTTTATTTCATACTTGATTTTATTTTGCTTTAAAATTAAAACCGCGTCCTTGACGAGCTTTTCATCTGACTTTGAACCGGCAATAATTGAGATAAACCCTTTCATAATTTTCAATTTACAATTTTCAATTTTTTAATTTTCATGTAGGAAAGTCGGGTTTCAAACATTTTGTTTTTATTTTTCAGCCAATTTGTATTTTTTTAACCCTTCGGTATAATGCTTCTTGATTTCAGATGTGGTTAATGCCCGACTGTAAATGCGGACTTCGTCGATTGTGCCGTTGAAAAAAGTGTAAAGTGCGTCATAAGCCCCTATTGTTACAATTGTGGGAATTGCTACTGTAACGGGTTCTTCAAGCGGCATTGATATCTCGTTTGGAATCTCATACGTTCCATCAATAAAAAGGGTCATATTTGTTGGGTTTTTCACCACAGCTATATTGTGCCATGAATTATCGTTAAGAAGCCGTGTTCCAGTCAATGTGCCCCCATAACCGTTTCCCGATATCTCTGTATGTGCCCAACCATTATAAAGCGCTAATTCGACGCGGTCGCTACCGCTGTTTGCGGTTTGAGCATAAATATCCCTATTCCCATCCTCCCATATAGCTGATGTTTTAACCCATGCAGACACTGTAAAATCTGAAAGAGGTATACGAAGGTTATCCGAGATGGTTACATTCACATAATCATCCACGCCATCAAACTGCAAAGCTTTTCCAGTTAGTCCCTGAACTCCGTCAACCCATTTCGGCCATCCAGCTGTTGGAGGGTCAGAGCAAACTGCTCCTCCGCTATGCAAAGTTCCGTTATTGTAGCCAGTGGCGTCTAAAGCAGTATTGCCGCTACCCTCGGTGAAATTCCAGCTTCCTACCATATCACCGCCTAACTGCGCCTGAACACTCCTTGACCATTGCAGTACCTTGGCCAGTTGAGCTTTTTCTCTGGCTCCTTTTAAACTTACCAAGATAATGCTTGCTAAAAGACCGATTGTAGCAATGACTACTAATAATTCAATAAGGGTGAAGGCTCTTCGGTTTTTATCCATACCCCTATAATTCCTTTTTAACAAAATTTACGCCACTTTGAAAGACCCTCAGCCCATCGCCTGCTTTAATTTCTTCCCTGGTCCATCGGGGGTGATTTTGGGAAATTAAAAATCCTTCAGGGTGAGGCATCAAGCCAAGTATTCTTCCGGTTTCATCGCAGATTCCGGCAATGTTCAATTCGGCTCCGTCGGGGTTCCAGGGATAGCCGGCTAAATTTCCTTTTTCATCTGTATATTGAAGAACAATTTGATTTTTTCTGATTGCTCTTTCTTTGACCTCCTCGCTCCCAAAAATAAACTTTCCTTCGCCGTGCCTGACCGCTAAATAAAGCGTTTCAATCCCCTTTGTCCAAATACAGGGCGATTTTTGATTAATTTTTAAATAAGCCCAGCGGTCCTCAAATCTCCCCGAATCGTTAAAAGTCAAGGTTGAGGCGGGCAGAACGTCCAATTTCGCCATTGCCTGGAAGCCATTGCAAATTCCAACGAGCAATTTCCCCTGCTCAATAAATTCTTGAAGCTCCTGAGACAAATTTTGTTTAATTTTTATTGCCAAAACCTTCCCGGCTCCCAAGTCGTCGCCAAAAGAGAATCCGCCAGGCAGTGCCAAAATTTGATAGTCCTTTAATTTTTTTTCCCCGCTAATCAATTGGTTTAGATGAACTCTTTCCGGCTCGCCGCCGGCCAATTCAAAAGCATAGCTTGTCTCATTATCGCAATTTATTCCGTATCCATATAAAACTAAAACCTTCGGCTTCATACTTACATTTTTATTGTATCATATTTAGACTACCAAGAGGGTGCCGATGAAAATTAAAATTATGGCGGAAATTTTTTGAAAGACAAATGATTTATTGATTTCTTCTTTCAGGATTGAGGGAAAAAATATAGTGAACGATGTCGCCAAAATAAAAGTAAAAAATGGCTGAAAAGAAGTTAAGGCGCTAACTAAAGTAACGGGGCCATCGGCGGTGGCGATTGTCAACAACAAAATTCCTGCCAACAGGAGAACTGCGTTAAAAATCAAAAACCCGACGCTTTTTAAACCAGTTCCTTGAATAAGCGGGGCAAAATCTTTTAAATAAAAGAAAAATACAGGAATCGTAGCCAAAAATGTCCCAAGGCGAATATAAGAAAATATTGTCCAAAAATCAGCAAAATTAAGAAGGTATTTTGTCAATATCGCAAGTATTGCAAACATTAAAGCAGAAAAAACCGCAAGCAAAAATGCTTTGTTAAAATTAATTTTAGTAAAATTTTTTGAGGAAATAAATATTGCCCCCGCTACTAATAAAAATATGC
>JAGUVE010000044.1 GCA_020063075.1 Parcubacteria group bacterium
AAAAACGTTTTCGGCACTCTAAAAATTAAATATGAAGGAAAAGAAATCGACTTTAAGCCACCCTGGCAAAGAATAGAATTTTCTCAAATTTTGCGAAAATACGCCGAAATCGATTTGGAGGAAATTAATACCGAATCCTTAAAGAAGAGAGCAAAGGAGCTCGGCGTTGAAATTTCGCCGGGAGCCGAAAAAGCGGAGATTGCCGATGAGCTCTATAAAAAATTTTGCCGGCCGAAAATCTGGAACCCGGCCTTTATTATTAATTTTCCTTTAGGGTTTCAGCCCTTAGCCAAAGCCAATGAAAAAGAGCCGGCGAAGTTAGCTAATTTCCAATTAGTTGCGGCCTGCTGGGAACTGGCAAATGCCTTTTCAGAACTAAACGACCCGCTCGAGCAAAAACGAAGATTTGAGGAACAGGAAAAACTTTTTAAAGCCGGTTTCAAAGAAGCCCAAAGAATAGATGAGGACTTTGTAGAGGCACTGGAATATGGTATGCCGCCGGCAGCCGGTTTTGGTATGGGAATTGACCGGCTGGTTGCTTTGTTGACCGATTCCCATAGTTTAAAGGAAGTCATTTTATTCCCGACAATGAAGCCAAAATAAAATTATGATTGAAGATATTGAAAAAAGAGGTTTTATTTTGCATAGCGAAGAAAAAAAAGCAAAGCCCGAACCAAAAGGGGTTGAATCGCTGGAAGACGACGACTTACCTTCGCCGGAACAAACTGAGGAAAGCAAAAAAATAGAAGAAAAAGCGCTAACAAAGGAAGTTTGGGAAAAATATCCTGAAGAAATAAAAGAAATAACCGAATTAGCAAAAGGAGCTGGTTTTAAGAAAATATCAATAGTAGCGTTAGGGGACGGGGGAACTCGGTTTAAAAATCCCGACACTCTATTTTTCCCGAAGAACCATTTGGATAACTTCCGCGAGGCGTTGAAATTTATTGAAAAAAAAGACCTTTATAAAGGAATGAGAGTCGAATTTTTAGAACTGAAAAAGTGTTTTGAAGAGCCAAAGCTAAAGATTTACAGGAAGCTAAGCATTGAACAAAATAGATTAGAAAAATTGGAGGAAGAAGTAGAAACAGATGAAAAAAAACTAATGGGAAAAGCAAATGATTTAATTATTGGGCAAAAAAATGTTGATAAGATATGCAAGGAAGTAGATGAATATCCAAGGACTACGATTTCAGAATCCGGAATAAAAGAGCAGGCGCTCAGATTTACTATTATGAACATTCTCTATGCCGGGATAGAAAACAGTACGGCATTTAAGATTGCGAGATTAGAAAAGTTATGGGATAAAAAAAAGCTCTCGCCCCCCGACCGCCAAAAAGAATTTTTGGAAATAGTTTCTCCTTCTCTGTGTCCTATCCTCGAAACGTTTCCCAATTTAGACGAGAAAAACATCCAAAATTTGGGAGTGGAGTGGTTTAAAACAGCAAAAGAAATAGGAGAAAAATATCTGAAACACAAAGAAAAACAAGAAAAACATGATTTTGGGATATACAGATAATTTATGTTAGACATAAAATTTATTAGAAATAACCCTGAATTAGTCAAAGAGGGCTGCAGGAAAAAGCAGGTTGAGGTTGATATTGACGAACTTTTGGAAGTTGACAGAAAAAAGCGCGAGACCCTTCAGGCATTGGAAGATATGAGGGCCCAAAAGAATAATGCGTCAACAGAAATTGCCAGAGCAAGAGATGAAAAAGAAAAGCAAAAAATAATTTTAAAAATGAAAGAATTGGATAAAAACAGCGATCGTCTGACTAATAATTTAAAAGAATTAGAAACCGAGTTTGAAAAATCAATGCATCAGATTCCCAATTTGCCCTTAGATGAAGTTCCCTTTGGAAAAGATGAAAAAGACAATGTGGTCTTAAGAGAAGTGGGAGAAAAACCGAAATTTGATTTTCAGCCAAAAGATTATATGGAACTGGCTGGAAAATTTGATTTAATTGATATAAAAAGAGCGGCCAAAGTTGCGGGAACGAGGTTTGGTTATTTTAAAAAGGAAGCGGTCTTGCTTGAATTTGCTTTAATAAATTTTGCTCTTGATACCCTGCTTAAAGAAGAATTTATTCCGGTTATTCCGCCGGTCATAATGAGGGCAGAGATGATGCGGGGGATGGGGTATTTGGAACAAACAAATATTGAAGAGGCGTATTATCTGCCAAAAGACGATTCATTTTTAGCCGGAACATCCGAACAGCCGATTGGAGCTATGTATGCCAATGAAATTCTGGAGGAAAGTGATTTGCCAAAAAGGTATTTGGGTTTTTCAACCTGCTTTCGAAGGGAAGCCGGCGCCTACGGCAAGGATACAAAAGGGTTTTTCAGGGTTCATCAATTTAATAAAATTGAAATGTTCAGCTTTTGCAGGCAGGAAGATTCAAAAAAAGATCACCGATTTTTCCTGAACCAGGAAGAAAAATTAATGCGAGCCCTGAAAATACCTTATCAAGTGGTTAATATCTGCACCGGCGATTTGGGGTTTCCGGCCGCTTCTAAATACGACATTGAGGCCTGGCTGCCTTCAGAAAACCGATACCGCGAAACACATTCAACCTCAAATTGCACCGATTTTCAGGCAAGGCGGTTAAATATCCGCTATCGGGACAAATCAGGGAAATTAAATTTTGTTCATACGATTAATGGAACCGCCTTTGCCGTTGGCAGAATTTTGATTGCCATAATTGAGAATTTTCAGCAAAAAGACGGCAGTATTTTGGCGCCGGACGTCTTGCAAGAATATTTAAATTTTAAAAAAATTGGCTAAAAATGTCCAGAATTTTAATTCTCCATGGCTGGGGATCTTCTCAAAAAAAATGGGTTAGAGTCAAAGAAATTCTAATTCAGCGGGGAAATGAGGTTTTTGTACCCGACCTCCCCGGCTTTGGCGAGAATCCTCCGCCCAAAGCGCCTTGGGGGGTTGATGATTATGTTGAATGGGTCAAAAATTACACCAAAAATTTTGCCCCTTTTTTTCTTTTAGGCCATTCTTTCGGAGGCCGGCTCGCAATAAAATTTGCCCTAAAATATCCGGAAAACATCCTGGGCTTAATTTTATTAGCGGTACCGGCAATAAAATCAAAAAGACAATCAAGTGTCAAAAATTTTGTTATTAAAATTTTCGCGAGATTTTCTTTTCTGCCTTTTTATCGGTTTTTGAGAAAAATTTTTTACCTTTATTTTCTGAGAAAAACCGACTATTTTCAGATAAACGGGGTAATGAAAGAAACATTCAAGAAAATAATTGGCGAGGATTTGTCGTTTCATCTGCCGTTAATTAAGACAAAAACCTTGATTCTGTGGGGTGAGAAAGATGATTATGTGTCGATGAGAGTAGCCTTTTTAATAAAAGAAAAGATTCCTGATTCAAAATTAATGATTTTTCCCGGCGTCAAACACAGCCCGTATTTGGAAATCCCGGAAAAATTAGCCGAAATTATAATCCAATTTACCAAATCTTGAAATATGGGTATTTTTGAAATTTTTAATTTATTATTTTTCCCTGTAATTTTTCTATTTCCGTTATCTTTTGGTATTGTTATTATTAAAAAAATTATCTTTTGGTTGTATCTCTGGCAACTGAAAGAATATCACATCGGCCGATTCATCGACCACTTCCGAACAGCGAAGGGGAAAGAGCTTTTGATGAGTAAAATTAATTTTTTGAAAATTATTGTTCTTTTTATGCTTATTTATTCTGGCATAATTCCCGATAACCCACCGTATGACGCCTGGCTTTTCTTATTTATTTTTTCTTTCATTGTTCTATTTATTATTTATTTAGCCGAAGCCGTAAAAGCTGTTAAAGATTTTTGCCAGAAAAACTTCAGAAAACCAGTATTCACTAAAAAAATATTATTTCTTTTTGTTATTTTAATTGCTATCGCGGCTTCTTTCCCTCTTTTCCTTTTTATCAATAATTTAGAACTTTTGATTTGGTTGATAGTTTTCGATTTAGTTATTCCCTTAATTGTGTCGATAATAGTTCTTTTTTTTCAGCCCTTAACTTTTTTGGGAAGAAATTGGATTATTAAAAAGGCAAAGAAAAAAAGAACTCAATTCAAAAACCTTTTAGTTGTTGGAATTACCGGTTCTTACGGCAAAACATCAACCAAAGAATTTTTAGCCGCGATTTTATCTGAAAAATTTAATGTTTTGAAGACAAAAAAACACCAGAATTCAGAAGCGGGAATTTCTCAAAGCATATTGAAAGATTTAAAGCCGGAGCATGAGATTTTTGTTGTTGAAATGGGGGCTTATAATTTAAAAGGGATAAAGTTGCTTTGCGACATAGTTAAGCCAAAAATCGGCGTTTTAACCGGAATTAATGAGCAGCATATGGCAACTTTTGGCTCATTAGGGAATATAATTAAAGCCAAGTATGAACTGATAGAAAGCTTGCCGGAAAATGGAATTGCTTTTTTTAATGCGAGAAATAAATATTGTTTGGGATTATATAATCAAACAAAAATTAAAAAATTTCTTTATGGAAAAGAAGCCAAGTTTTTCGGAGAAGAAAATATTTTAGGAGCCGTGGCAGCGGCTAAAGAGCTGGGAATGACTGACGAAGAAATATCCTTAGCCGCAGGAAAAATCGAAAATAGATTTGGGGGGATAGTATTAAAAGAAGGAATAAATGATTTAAAAATTATTGACGCCACCTATTCAGCGAATCCAGATGGAGTGATTGCCCATTTGGAATATTTAAAAACTTTTCCGGGCCAAAAAGTAATAGTAATGCCTTGCTTGGTTGAGTTGGGTCCGGCTTCAAAAGAAGTTCATCAGCGGCTCGGCAAAAAAATCGGGGAAGTTTGCGCTCCCGTAAAAGAACCTAACGGTTCTAACGGGACTCATTTGGGTTTAGCAATAATTACTACGAAGGATAGATTCAAGGAGCTTAAAGGGGGATTTATTGAAGGTGGCGGAAAAGAGGGAAATATTTTATTTATTGAAGACCCAGAAGAAATCTTTGAAAAAATAATCAGTTTTTCCGGCCCCAACGACATTATTCTTCTTGAGAGCCGGGTTCCAAATAATTTAGTTAAAAAATTATTAAATGAAAATATTTAGCCCAATCTCAATATCTCTGTCGCCAAACGCTGAAAAAGATGACGTTGATTTAGCTTTGAAATTACTATTTAAACCCCGACAGTGGAAAACCAGCACAAATCCGCATAAGTCAGCGGTTCAAGAATTAGAAGAGGAATTTAAAGAATATTTTGGAGTGGAATATGCCGTTTCTTTTAA
>JAGUVE010000115.1 GCA_020063075.1 Parcubacteria group bacterium
AAAATAAAAAACGGCAACCTAAATTTTTTTGCCGCGATGACCGCCTTGATTAAATCTTCTTTACTTTTTACCTCAAAAAAATATTTCGCCGGCCCGCCAACTTTAAAAGTAGTGTATTTTTTTAGAGGAACATTTTTCCTAATCCCAGGTAAAATTTTTTCAATTTTTAATTTTGGGATTTGGGATTTGGGATTTGTTTCGGGTTTCGGGTTTCGGATTTCGGATTTCATAAATAAAGGGCCGGGAGAGTTTACCCCAATTCTGAAGAACTATATGGGTACTCCCCCGACCCAAATATATTTTACCCAGCAGTAGAAATTTGACAAGTGTTTTGCTTTGCAAAACACTTATTTTACCAGGGGCAGTCAAATTTCACTGCTGGGCAGGCCCCTCTATGGCGTGCCGAGGGCCTCTTTTAAATCTTTTTCCCAGGCAGGATTAATCGCTAAGGCCTCTTTTAATTTCTTTTCCGCCAATTGGGTATCCCCCATCCAACCGGTAATTCTAATTACGATAATATGGGACCTTTCCAAATTTGGCTCTAATTCCACCGCTTTTTCAGCCAGCAAAAGGGCCTCTTTGGCTTTCCCCTGCTGGATTCTTGTTTGAGCCAAATACCAATATCCCTGCTGATTGGTCGGGCTAATCGCGATTGCTTTATTTAAATTTTTCTCCGCTTCCTCAAGTTTTGACGGCTCTATTCTGGCATAAACATTCAAAAGCTGGGCCAACTTTAGATAAGCCCGGTAATTTATTTCATTTTCTTTTATGCTCTTTCCCATTTCCTCTTGCAAAAAATCCAATTCTCTTATTATGTTTTCTTTTGGAATTTTTTCTGACAAAGAACCCAAAGCGGAATCAACGAAAAATTCCCGTGTCTGGTATTTTCCAACCGGAGTCGCTGAAAGCGTCTTTTCATAAAAAGAAAGTTTTTCTTTGGAAAAGGGCTGGGATTTGAGAGCGGAGATTGTATAGGCATCTGCCTGTAAGGGCAAAATTACGAATTTAAAGAAGCTGACTAAAAAGAGAGGGATAATTACAAGGGAAATTGGAAATAGCAGGGAAGAATTCCTGGGTAAGCTCTCAACTTCCGGAATTTCTTTTTTTGCGATAAAACCCAAAGTCAGGAAAAATATCATATAGGAGGAAACCATATCAAAAACGGTCAGGTTTTGAATAAAGTAAGAAATCAAAAGGACGGTAAAGACACCGGCTAACAAAAAGTCGCCTTTTTTTCTAAGACAATTCAACCACAAGAAATAAAAAGTAAATAAAAAAATTAAAATATAAGAAAATATCCCCAATATTCCTGTGCTAACTAAGGTGTCAAAAATTATATTATGCGCTCGGTCATACCACATATCGGCGCCGCATCTTGCGGTGCCCATGCAAGGATTATAGTTTTTGATAAATGCAAACTCGTAATTCTCGGGGCCCCAGCCCAAAAGCGGTTTTTGCAAAAAGCTTTCCCAGCCCTCTTGCCAGACAACAAATCTTCCGCCAAATGTCTCGCCAAGAAATCTCTCAACTATTTCTTTCCTAACGAAACTTTCTTGCTGAAAAGCAAAAATTGTGGAAAAAACGGCAAAAATAAATAAAAAGATAAATAAGATAACACCAACCGTTTTCAACTTTCCCTTTTGCAAAAAAATAAGCCAAAGCAAAGAAAGCAGAATTAAGCCAAATAAAAAAGAAAGTTTTGCCGCTCTGGCTCCGCTCAAAAAGAGAGAGAGAGAAATTATCGCAAAGCAAACGGAAGAATAAACCCTGAGTCCCGCTTTTGACTCCGTTAGAGAATTCTTCTCTAACGGAGTTGAATTAAAAAATAAATATAGGGCGAAAAACAAATTAAACAATAAATAGGTTCCCAAAAATGAATCGTTGCCAATGGTCGCCCCGCCTCTGGCAATCGGGTTTTTGAAGATTAAAGAAATGATACCGATGACCACTCCGACAAATATGGAACCCGCAATAATTTTTTCCCAATCTTTTTTATTGAAAGCTGAAGATACAACCAAAAAAAAGGCAAACAGATGAAGCATCATTAAGATTCCGGTCATTCTTTCAAATTTTGACCAAAAACTGAAAGAAGGGTCAACCCCCTTTAAGGCTGAAATCGTCAAAACGAGCAAAAACAAAACCAAACTCAATAATATCGAATTGAATTTTGGTCGAAATCTTTTATCAATACTGAGCAAAATCAACCAGGCGAAAAACAGGATTTCGGCCAAACCCATAAAATAGAGCGACTTTGGGCCAACGAAAGGAAAGAAAAAGTTATTTGTCAAAGGAGGACCGATTAGGGGGGTAAATAAAATCAAAAAAGCGGAGAGCAGAATTACTCCTTTTAAAATAAAAACCGGTCTTATTTCCTTTCTTTCTTTTTGTTTAATTTCTCCCCTTTCTCTCCTTTCTCTTTTTTCCCTTGATTGCGTTCCCATGGTGATTCTCCCGACCCCTCTTCGATATGGGGTGTTATTTAAGAAACTTATTTGGCTCGTAGGTTGGAATCATCTCCTTTAGCTTCTTTTTTATATTTTCAGCATTTCCGGCTTCAGCCTCTATTTTAAGGTTTTCCAGCGCAAAATTCAACTTACCTTCATCAATTTCATTTGTGGCTAATTTCGCGCTCAAAATTTTTTGATGATAAGTCGCCTCGGTCCCCTCTTCGGCCGTTAAAATATCCTCAAAAAATTTTTCTCCGGGTCGGGGTTCGGTTATGACTATTGGAATGTCTTTATCCGGTTCCAGCCCCGAAAGACGAATCATTTCTCTCGCCAGGTCCAAAATTCTGAGCGGTTTTCCCATGTCTAAAACAAAAACTTCGCCTCCTTTTCCCATTTGGCTCGCCTGAAGAACTAAAAGGCAGGCCTCGGCCGATGTCATAAAATATCTTCTCATCTCGGGATGGGTAATTTCTATCGCTTCCCTTTTTTTAATTTTTTCTTCAAAAATCGGGATTACGCTCCCCCGGCTGGCTAAAACGTTGCCGAATCTGACCGAGATGAAACTTGTTTTATTTTTCCCCTGCAAAACCTGACAAATCATCTCCCCGACCCTTTTTGTCGCCCCCATAACTGAAGTTGGTTTTACCGCCTTGTCGGTACTAATAAAAATAAATTTTTCAACTCCAAATTTCAAAGCGTTTTCGGCAACAACCCTTGTTCCAAAAATATTATTTTTTACCGCCTCATCGGGCTCCGACTCCATTAATGGCACGTGTTTATAAGCCGCCGCATGAAAAACGATATTTGGCTTATACTTTTTGAAAATTCTATTAATTTTTAATTCGTCCCGGATGTCGGCAATCAAAGGAAAAAAATTTAATTTTGTAAATTTATCTTTCAGTTCCTCAGAAATATTAAAGACGCCCGTCTCGTCCTGGTCAAGAATCAATAACTGAACGGGTTTAAATTTGGCTATTTGGCGGGAAAGCTCGGAACCAATGGAGCCCGAAGCTCCGGTTATTAAAATTACTTTGCTCTCAATAAAATTCTCAATCGCTTTTTGGTCAAGAGACACCGGTTCTCGTCCCAATAGATCGGCTACTTGAATTTCTCTCAGATTACCCAAATTTATTTCGCCCTCAATGAGCTCTGAAATAGGAGGGATTATTCTAATCTTTTTAAGACCGGCTTTTCTCCCCTGTTCTACGGCTGTTCTGATTGCCCGAGAGCCGGCTGAGGGCAGGGCGATAATCATCGTGCCCTCTCTTATTTGATGGACCCTGACCACTTTTGGAATATCGTCAATTTTGCCCAGGACCCTGATTCCGTGAATTAAAGTTCCCCGTTTTGCCGGATTATCGTCAACGAAACCGACCGGTAAATAAGGATTTTCTTTTGAACCCAAAATACTTCGCAAAAGCTGTTCCCCGGCGTCGCCGGCCCCGACAATTAAAGTTTTTTCTTTTTCTTCTCTTGCCTTTTTTGCCGTTATTTGGAGATAAATCCGTTTTGAGAAACGAAATGCGCCGCTAAATAAAATAACTAAAAAATAGCTGATGAAAATAGTTGAACGGGGCAAGCCCAGAAAGAGCGGATTTTGACGCAAAAGAAAAATTGAGAAAAATAAAAGCAGAAAACTAAAGGTGGCGGCTTTAATAAGGGAGACCAATTCTTGGGCGCTTACATAAGCCCAAACAAAAGAATAGAGCCGATAGAAATAAAATATCGGCAGACAGAAGATTAAAGCCAAGAGGGTCATCCCCCGGATGTTTATAAAATATTGGCCGGGAATCTGGCCTTCAAATCTTAAAAGAAAAGCAAAATAAACTGAAAGCAAAATTAAAATCGCGTCCAAAACCAAAAAAGCGGCAATCCTGAGCAAGTTTCTTTTGTCGGCTAAAAATTTACCCAGCATAAAACTCTTTGATTAAACTAACTATATATTGAACCTGTTTATCGGCCAATTCAGGATACAGAGGCAAAGAAATAACCTCTCGGCAGATTTTCTCGGTCTCTGGCAAAAATATATTATTGGGCTGCATTACCGGCTGCTTGTGCGTCGGCCGGAGCCAGGAGATTATTGTTTCAACCCCTTTTTTGTTTAAATAATCAGATAGTTCATCTCTGTTTTTTGCCCGAATCACATAATTTTGATAAACATCAAAAAATCGGTTGTCAGCAAAATGAGGCAATTTTATTTCTTTAAGGGCTTCCAAGCCCTTCTTGTAAAGCAGAGCTAACCGGCGTCTTCTTTTGAGCCAGCCCCCAAAATACTTTAATTTAACATTTAAAAGGCCGGCCTGCATATTATCCAAAAGCGCGGTATAGCCGTGAAAATAAAATTTTCTGGTAATTCGGTCTTCGCCGTTGTATCTCAAGAGCCGCACTTTTTTAGCGATTTCTGAGTTATCGGTTGTAACTATGCCGGCATCTCCAAAGGCGCCCAAAATCTTAAACGGATACATTGAAAAACAACCGGCTAAACCAAAGGAGCCCGCCGCCTTCCAATTTCCTTTCTTTGTTTTCAATCTCGCTCCCAACGCCTGGGCGGCATCTTCAATAACAATTAAATTATTCTTCATCGCAATTGCCATTATCTTATCCATATCGCAGAGCCGCCCGTTTAAATGGACCGGCAAAAGAGCAACGGTTTTTTTGGTTATTGCCTTCTCAATCAGGTCCGTATTCATATTGAAATCCTCGCCCGAATCGATTAGAACCGCTTTTGCTCCCTGATGATATACGGCTGAGATGGTTGACATAAAGGTGTGAGCGACGGTGATGACCTCGTCTCCTTTTTTGATGCCTGCCGCCTCCATTGAAAGAGAAAGCGCGTCGGTGCCCGAATTCACCCCGACGGCATATTTTGTGCCAACCATTCCGGCAATTTTCTTTTCAAATTCCTCCAAATCACGGCGCAAAATTAAGTCCCCGCGAGAAAAAACCTCGTCAATTTTTTTGAGAAATTCTTTTTTGTGGTCTCTGTATTGTTTCTGAGGATTGACAAAGGGAACTTTATATTTCATAAGTTCGGTCGAGAACAGTTCTCGACCATTTTTTAAGCCGTTTAAATCCTTCCCGGATTTCTTCGGGAGAGCAGGCAAAAGAGAGTCGCAAATGGCCCTCGCCGCTTGGTCCAAAGGCAGCGCCAGGAATCGTAATGACTTTTGCTTCTCTTAAAATTTTCAAGGCAAGAGAAAAAGAATCATAATTAGAAATTTTGTATTTCGCCAAAATATAATAAGCGCCTTTTGGCTTTTGATATTCAAATAAATCCTTCAGTCGGTTCAGTTCTCTAAGCATTAAGTCGCGATTTTTTGCGAGCTTTTTGAGATATTCTTGGAACCACTTTTTTGATTGCTTTTTCTCGCGAAGAGCAGTAATGACCGCTTTCTGGGATATGGCCGGAGCGCAGATACTCAGGGCGTCATGGACTTTCAGCATCTGATCAATAATTCCGGAATCGGCAAAGGCGAAGCCCACGCGGTAGCCGGTTAAAGCGAATTTCTTTGAAAAACTGGAGCACAAAATAACTCTGTCCCGAAGCCCAGGAATTGAAGCCGGAGAAAAATGCCTTACTCCGTCATAAACAAGAAAATCGTATGTTTCATCGGCAATGATAATCAGGTCGCGCTTTTTAGCTATCCTTGATATCCCTTCGAGCTCTTCTTTACTCAAAACTGCGCCTGTCGGATTGGAAGGATTTGAAAAAAGAATAACTTTTGTTTTTTTGGCTATTTTTCTCTCTAATTCCTTAATGTCCAATCGCCAGCCCTCTTTTTCAATCAGGGGAACGAATTTGG
>JAGUVE010000007.1 GCA_020063075.1 Parcubacteria group bacterium
AACTTTTCTTTGGTGTGGCGAGCGTTAGCGAGCGGCGGCGGGGCGGAGCGAATTAGTTCCGCTCAAAATAGGTTCGGATTTGGTAGAATAAACGCACCAAACCGTGAAAATAACTAAAAAAATTATTGCGAATACAGGAACTGAACGGCTAAAAAGGGGCTTTGCCAAAATGCAAAAAGGCGGAGTGATTATGGATGTTGTAAACGCCGAACAGGCAAAAATCGCCGAAAAAGCCGGCGCCGTGGCAGTAATGGCTTTGGAAAGAGTTCCGGCTGATATAAGAGCCGCCGGAGGAGTAGCCAGAATGGCTGACCCGGAAAAAGTAAAGCAAATAATTGAGGCGGTAACAATTCCGGTAATGGCAAAGTGTCGAATCGGTCATTTTGCCGAGGCGCAGGTTTTGGAGGCGCTGGGCGTGGATATGGTTGACGAAAGCGAGGTTTTGACTCCGGCCGACGAAGAAAACCACATAGACAAGAAAAAATTTGTCGTTCCTTTTGTTTGCGGCGCCAGAAATTTGGGCGAGGCGTTGAGAAGAGTTCAAGAAGGCGCGGCTATGCTCAGGACAAAAGGGGAACCCGGCACCGGAAACATTGTTGAAGCGGTAAGGCACATGAAACTGCTCAATAAAGAAATAGCGGCTTTGAAGAAAATGACCGATTCGCAACTCAGAAAAAAAGCAAAAGAATATAGGGTTAATATTGAATTAGTTAAAGAAACAAAAAAATTGGGTCGTCTGCCGGTTGTTAATTTTGCGGCTGGCGGAATAGCCACCCCGCCTGACGCTAGTTTGATGATGCAAATGGGTGCTGACGGCATTTTTGTTGGTTCGGGGATTTTTAAAAGCGCGAGTCCGGAAAAATATGCCAAAGCCATAGTTGAGGCGACTTTGCATTATGACGACCCGAAATTGGTAGCCGAGGTTTCAAAGGGGCTGGGCGAAGCAATGCCGGGCTTGGACATAAAAAAACTGCCAAAAGACCAATTGATGCAAACAAGAAGCGAATGATTTTATGAGACCTGAGCACCCGCCAAAAATAAAAACCGAAAAGGAAACCGAGCAGACAGCCGAAACCCCGACAGACGAAACCCTTTTTGAGGGGTTTTATTCTTTAGAGCGTCCGACCTTAGGAGGTTTGGAAAAATTGGGAAAAGAACTTTCTGAATATTCGGAATTTAAACCAAAACTAACTTTTCTTTTTGGCTTGAGTGAAAACCGAAGAAACGCGATAGAAATGGTTAGAACAAATAAAATAAATCAAGAACAAGTTATTAATCTTATTAAAAGTCAGGATTTTATTGAAAGAGGCGCCGGAATATATCTTTTAGATAAAATTGAGGGCTTATCAAGTGAAAGCATTGAACAACTGCGAACTTTTTTGGCAAACAGGAGGTGGAAAGGAAAAGACAAAGAACTGGCTGAAAAAATAAAGGTAAAGATTATACTTAAAACCGAAGGAGAAGACGCTCTGGATGTTTTGCTCAAAATGAGCAAAGAAAAAGGTTGGGAAAACAAAAGGGCGGTAGCCGAGGGTTTGGGTGAGTTGGGCGATGAAAAAGCCCTGCCGATTTTAGAAAAATTGTGCGGGTTATCCAATAAATATTGGAACCCCGATAAATATTGGAACCCCGAAGTTATGAAAGCGGCGGCTCGGGCTAAAGCAAAAATTATACTGAAAACCGAAGGAGAAAAAGCATTGCCTGTTTTGAGTGAAATGTTTTTGGGGTCGCGTTTTTGGCCAATTCAAATGGCGGCGGCCGAGGCACTGGGTAATATTCCCGATAAAAAGGTTATAGACGTTTTAAAGAAAACAGATTGGAATGCTTTGGGAAAAGAAGGTGAAAACGTTAAACAAACATCCGCCCGGGCAATAATAAATATAATAAGGAATATAGCTGAAAGAGAGGGTGAAGAAGCAACGCCCGTTTTAAAAGAAATGTGCCGAGATAAAAACACATATGTAAGCTGGCCGGCGGCTCAAGTGCTGGCGCGGCTCATAATCAAAACCCGAGGCGAAAAAGCCGATGAAACGTTGAAAGAAACCTTTAAGGATTATGATGAGGGGCTCAAGGAAGCGGTTGATTTTGAAAAAAACAAACACCAGTGGCTTCTGGGAACGCAAAAACCCCTTTTTGCCACAGCCCACACCAAAGAGTTAGTCGGTGGCTTGAAAGATATGCAAAAAATATCCAAACAGTTAAGAGAAAAATGCGGTGATAAATTTATCGGCTTAACCGTTTTTGGCAGTGCTTCTAAGGGATATTTTAAAAAAAGCGACATAGATTTTGCAGTTATCATCAAAGAAGGGGTAATGGAAAAAATTTATCAGCATCTTAACAAGGAAATAACCCCAAATCATAATTATGAATATCACGGACACATAGAAATTGGCGAAAATAATGATGTCTTATGGGGGGAGGAACCTTCAGGTTTGTTTAAGGGTATTTTTTTGGCGACCACCATAAATTAGTTCAAATCCAGAAAAAAAACTTAGAAGGCACCAATGAAAATACCTGGGATAGAATTAGAGAACATCATATGGAAAAAGAAGTGGAAAATTTTTATAAATTAGCTGAGAGGTTCGGAATAGCGGGCGAAGAACTGGAAAAACTTGAGCAAACAACAATTCTTTCAAGAATTCCTCCTTCATACGAAGACACACTGAAGCTCGTCCAAAAAAACGAAAAAATGTTATCTAAAGCAAAAAGGTATGCGAACCTTGCTCAGTAATTAAATATGAATCAAGAGCGTTTTCCAAAAATAGTAAAAGAAACCCCTCGGGCAGAAAAAGAAATTTTGACCAAAGAAGATGTTAAAGATTTAGCAGGTGGGTTTTCTGCTGATAAAGAAGAGATTGGGGGCTTTTCCGATTTTATCTCAAATAAATTCAAAAAAATGTCAGTTTCTCGGCGGCGTTTTTTGAAAATTGCCGCAGGAGCCGTAGTTGGGCTGACTATCGGCTATAAATATTTTAAAGAAAACATTGATAACCTGTGGGCAGAATATCAAAGAGAAAAGTTGTCGGGCTATGAGATAGATTATTCTGAGGAAATGACTCAACTTTACGAAGAAGTGAAAAATTTTCCAGAGAGAGAAAGAAAACCGGAAGATATTAATAAAAACTTAAAAGCCGTTGAAGGCGAGTTAAAATACATTGAATTTATAAAAAACAGCGAAAAGAAAAATATAGGTAATCTGGTTGATAATTTAATTGGGGCCGATAGTGACGTTATTTTGTTTGGCGAATGGCATGGTCCTGAAAGTAATGCGAAAAATGCCGTAAAAATTCTTGGAGAATTTAAAAACAAAAGCCAAAAAAAAATTATTAAAATTGCTTTAGAATTTTTAGATTTTAAAGATAAAAAAAGCGTTGAATATACAGAAAAATTTAACAAAAAAGAGGTTTCTCCCGAAGAGTTTTATCTTAAGGGTTATTTTAGAAGCGATATAAGACCGCTTTTGGAATTTGCCCAAAAAAATAATATATTAATAGAAGGATTAGAAGATAAAGAAAATTTTGGATATTTTAAAGGACTGGAAAGATTTACCGGCATGAGTCATAGGGTAGGAAAACTGACAAAAGAGAAAAATGAAAATGAAATAGTAATTGTTTTTGCTGGCGCAGGCCATACAACGAAAAAAACTTGGCGCTTTCCAGAGATAGCCAACCACTTAGCTACGATGAGACCAGTTCTATATATTTCTGAAGAAGCCGCGGAAATTGCGGGCGAAAAAGATTATACATTCAAAGAATATTTAGAAAAATTAGGTTTAAGGCCGGCTGTCGTAAACTTAAAAGATCTAAGTCATAGTTCAATGACGGTTGATAATATTTTTGGATACACTTATAATTTTTTAGGAGAAGAAGAAGCAATCCAAGCCAGCAACCGGTTCGAAGAAAAATGGAATAATTATAAAGTTGGCAGGAAAGAACCATTTTGGATGAAAGAAAGCGAAGACATACATTTATTTGTCAACCCGTCCGAAATCCCCAACACTCCGCCTGCCCTAAATATGTTTGAAACTATAAGAAAAAATCATCCTATTTTGTATAAAATAATTAAAAAGGATTATGTTGATTATCAACCATTTAAATACGATCAAGTCTTAGCTTTTCGGTCAGAAAATTATAAATCGGCAAAAATAGCAGATTTGGATTTAAAAACCGGAAAGGTCAAAAAATTATATTTGCCAGAGCAGGAAAAAGCTAAATAATTTTTTACTGGCGAGGTTAAATTTTAAATGACAAATATCATTCCATAATAATTTTAATTGGGTTTTACTTGTTTGAATTTATGGAAAAAAGTTTAAAAATCGGGGTTTTGGGATTGCAGGGAGCGGTTTCCGAGCATATTTTTGCTTTGGAAAAAGCAGTCAAAGAACTCAAAGTTAAAGCCGAAGTAATTTCTGTAAGAAAAAGCGAAGATTTAGTTGAGGTTTCTGGGTTGGTAATGCCCGGCGGCGAATCAACAACCATTAACCGCTTGCTCTCGGAAATCAAAATCCGAGAGAAAATAATTGACCTGGCAAAAAAGGGCCTGCCGATTTTGGCAACCTGCGCGGGTGCAATTCTTCTGGCAAAAGAAGGAGATGAACAGGTTAAAAAAACGGACACCTTGTTATTGGGCTTGCTGGAAATGAAGGTTTTGAGAAACGCCTTTGGCAGGCAGATTGATTCTTTTGAGGCGGATATTAAAATAGCTGAACTTGGGAAAAAACCTTTCCGGGCTGTTTTTATCCGCGCTCCAGCCATAGAAAAGGTCTGGGGAAAGACAAAAGTTTGGGCAAACTATAAAAATAAAATAATCGGCGCAAAAAAAGGAAATATCCTGGCCTTAACTTTTCATCCAGAATTAACTAACGACTCAAGAATTCATCGGTATTTTATCAAAATGATTGTAAATTTCTCGCGTTGACAAAAATTTATGTTGGAATATAATATGCTCAAAAAATGCAGATTCCTGAAATTTCAATTCCGGCCGAGAAAATTTTTGAGGTTTTTGGTTTCCCGATAACCAACACCTTTTTTCTGGCTTTGACAATAGGGCTCTCTCTTTTTGCCCTATTTTTTTTGGGATTAAGAAAAAAGAAAATTATTCCCGATTCTTTTCAAAATTTTTGCGAATGGGTTTTTGAAAATCTTTTAAATTATGTTGATTCCATTACGGGGAACAGGAAGAAAACAATGGAAATTTTTCCCCTGGCATCCCTTTTGTTTATATTCATTTTTTCCGCCAATCTTTTAGAAATAGTGCCGGGGATGGGCATTTTTCATTTTTTGCGCTCCCCGAGCTCGGACTTAAATTTCACTTTGGCTTTAGCCGTCGCCTCAATGTTAATCGTCCATATTTACGCGATAATGCATTTGGGAATTTTCAATCACCTTAAAAAATTTTTAAATTTTAAAAGTCCGCTCTTTTTTATGGTTGGAATTTTGGAAGGAATCAGCGAATTAACCAGGGTTCTTTCCCTCGCCGTCAGGCTTTTCGGAAATCTGCTGGCGGGAGAAGTCCTTTTACTCATCACCTCTTTTTTATTTTCCTTTATTTTACCCCTGCCATTTTTACTTTTGGAAATGTTCGTTGGTTTTATCCAGGCGCTCATTTTTTCTTCTTTAGTAATTATTTTCTATGTTGTCAACGTCCAAGAAGAATAAATTTTTATTTCGGAATTCGGAGAATTCAGAAATAAAGAACAAGAATAATCCAAAATTTTTTTACACGGTATCTCTGGGATTAGAGCTGGGTTTTTTGATTGCCCTGCCTTTGGTCTTTTTCATCACCCTGGGTTTGTTCTTGGATAAGAAATTCAAGACCTTTCCAATTTTCTTGATTTCCTTTATAATTTTAGGAATGCTTATTACTTTCCTTGATGTTTATTATTTGGTTTTGCCGTTCATAGAAAAAAGGTCGCAGAATAAAAAATAGAAAATTTATGGAAGGAATTGCCTTAAAAGAATTAGCTGTCGCTTTAGCAATTGGCTTGGGAGCCATCGGACCCGGAATCGGAATCGGTTTAATAGGGGCAAAAGGGGTGGAAGCCATCGGCAGAAATCCTGACGCTTCCTCTAAAATCCAAACCGGAATGATTTTGGGCATTGCCTTTGCCGAGGCAGTGGCCATCTATGCTTTGGTAGTGGCGATTTTGATTAAATTTATCCAGTAGAGCAACTACAAAATCCCGACGAAGCCGGGATAATTTCGCGAAACGATTCGAAGTTGCCATACCGGATTTATCGGATAAGTATACGTATGGAAATATTTTCTGCATTAGGCATAAACTGGAAAATTTTATTGGGCCAGATTCTTAACTTTCTGCTTATTTTATTTTTGTTAAAAAGGTTTATTTTAAAACCATTTTTAAAAATTTTGGGGGAAAGGAAAGAAAAAATTGAAAAAGGAATGGAAATGGCCGAGGAAGCCGAAAGAAAAATTAAAACGGCTGAAACAGAGAAAGAAAGAATTTTAAAAGGAAGCCAAGAAAACGCAACTTTAATTCTAAGAAAGGGCGAAGAAAGGGGAAAGGAAAAAGAAGAAGAAATAATAAAAACGGCCGAAGAAGAAAAGCGGCGCATTATAGAAGAAGCCCAAAAATTGGGGAAAATTGAAATAACCCAGATGAAAGAAAATTTCTCCAAAAAAAATCTGGAGTTGGTTTTGAATTTAACGGAAAAAATTTTGATGGAAAAAGTTGATTTAAAAAAAGACGAAAAAATGATAAAATTTTTTTTGGGTAATTTAAACAATGAAAAAGATTAAAAAGCTGGCTAAAATATTGATTTCTCTGACAGATGACAAAAGCGAAAAAGAGAAAGAAGAAATAATAAAATTTTTTTTAGTCATTTTGAGGCAGAGAAAGAAAATTCATCTGGCAAAACAAATTTTAAGGGAATTGGGGCGGGAAAAAAGAAAAAAAGAGGTAATGCTGAATTTCGCAAGAAAACTGGACGAAAAAATAGTCGCAGAAATAAAAGAGAAATTAAAGGGGCTTTTTGGAAAAGAGAAGGAATTTAAGATTAAAATTCAGGAAGAGTTAATCGGCGGCTTTTTGGCTAAAAGCCAAAATTACCTTATTGACGCCTCGATAAAAGGATTAATAAATAAACTAAGAACTCATGGAAACGTTTGAAATTCTTAAAAAAGAAATAGAGAAATTGGAGTTTGAGGGAAAAAAAGAAGAAATTGGGGAGGTTTTTGAAGTCAAGGACGGTGTGGTTAAAATATTCGGACTCTCGGACGTTGAAAATTTTGAAGTTATAAAATTTGAAAGGACGAATATTGAAGGCGTGGTCTTGAATTTAGAAGAAGACAATGTCGGCGCAATAGTTCTCGGCGATTTTTCTAAAATAAAGGAGGGAGATGTTGTCAAAAGAGGAAAGAGGGTTTTGTCTTGCAAGGTTGGAGAAAAAATGGTGGGCAGAATAATTGACCCCTTGGGCAACCCTTTGGACGGAAAGGGAGAAATCAAGACAGAAAGTTTTTCCCCGCTCGAGAAAATTGGCCCCGGGGTCATTGAAAGGGAACCGGTTAATTTCCCCCTCCATACCGGAATAAAACTGATTGACGCCTTGGTTCCCATTGGAAGAGGCCAAAGGGAGCTTTTTTTGGGAGATAGAATCACTGAAAAGTCCTCCCTTGCTCTGACCGCTATTTTAAATCAAAAACAAGAACCAAAAAGACCAATTTGCATCTATGTTCCCATTGGTAAAAAGGAGGCCGAGGTTGCCAGAACCGTTGAAACTCTGAAAAAGGCGGGAGCCATGGATTATACTATCGTTGTTTCCGCCCCGGCCTCTTCTCCGATTTCTTTTTGGTATTTGGCTCCTTATGCCGGCTGCGCCCAAGGCGAATATTTTATGGAAAAGGGCCAAGACGTCCTGGTCATCTATGACGATTTGACAAAACACAGTTACGCCTGGAGGCAGATTGCCTTAATTCTGAGGAGACCCCCGGGGAGAGAAGCATATCCGGGAGATATCTTTTATTTGCATTCGCGTCTGTTGGAAAGAGCGGCTAAATTGAATAAGGAGCGAGGCGGCGGTTCTTTGACCGCTCTACCCATTATTGAAACCCAGGCCGGAGACATCACCGGCTACATTCCAACCAATGTTATCTCAATTTGCGACGGACAGATTTATTTTGATTCTTCGCTTTATTTGAAGGGTCAGAGGCCGGAGGTGAATATCGGATTGTCGGTTTCAAGGGTGGGTTCTTCTGCCCAGACAAAAGCAATGAAAAAGATAGCCGCCACCCTGAAACTGGAATTGGCCCAATTTTTGGAACTAGAGCGTTTTTTGGAATTTATCGAGGAGGTAGACCCGGAAACAAAAAAACGGCTGGAAAGGGGGAAAAGAATAAGAGAGCTCTTAAAGCAGGAAAAATTAAATCCCCTGCCCCTGGAAAAAGAGGTGGCAATTATTTATGCCGGGGTGGAAGGATTTTTGGATAAAATCCGCCTTGAGGACATTAAAATATTTGAAAACGATTTATACCAGACAATCGAAATTCAAAAGCCGGAAATTTTTAGGGCCATAAGAGAAGCAAGGGACTTAGACCTTTCTACCAAAATGGAATTAGATAAAATTATCAAAGAGGTGGCAAAAAGATATGAGGTTGCGGGAGATAAAAAATAAAATAAACCTGACACAGAATATTTTTGGCGTAACGCAAGCGCTGGAATTGATTTCGGCGGTGAAAATGAAAAAGGCCGTGAAGTCAGCCCTGGGCTCAAGACCCCTTGCCAGAAAGGCTGTTGCTCTTTTAATAAGATTGTGCGCTTATGAGCAATCTTTAAAGACGGAACCCTTCTATTGCCGGAGCCGGAAAACCAAGAGGACTTTGGCTTTAATTATGAGTTCAGACCGGGGATTCTGCGGTTTGTACAATAAAAACATTTTAAAGTTCGCCGAACAGGAAATTAAGGGTTTTGAAAAGGAGGGGGAGATTGAAATAATGGCTATGGGAAAAAAAACGGTTAATTACTTTAAAAAAAGAAACTATAAGCTTAAAGACGTGTTTTTGGGGGTTGATGGCTACGCCAACCTTGAAAAAGTGAAGCCGCTGGCTGACCTCCTATTTAAATATTATTTGCAGAATGAATATCAAAAAATTTATTTTTACTGCACCCATTATTTTTCTCCCTTTTTTCAGTTGCCGAGAAAAATTCAAATTTTACCCCTGGACGCGAAAAAACTTGAAGAGATGCTGGAAGAACTTGCCGGCGAATCGCTTACCGGGAAAAAATATGATTATATTTTTGAGCCTTCTTATAAAGAAATTATCGGTCAACTGGTTTTGCGGCTGATGGAAGCCGAAATTTATCATGCAATTTTGGAAGCCCGGGCCTCAGAGCATGCGAGCAGAATGATGGCGATGAAAAGAGCGATGGATAACGCCAAAGAAATTATAAAAGAACTGACTCTGGAATATAATAAATCCCGGCAAGCCCAGATTACGGCCGAGGTTTCGGAAATCACAAGCGCTAAAGAAGCAACAATATAAAAAATATGACCGAGAGGAAAATTACCCCAAAAATTAAAGAAATAATAAAAAAATTGTCAAATAAGTTGGACGTTGCACGTTCGACAAAAAAGGCCGAAATTAACGAGATTTAATTTAAAGATATGCCAAACGGAGAAAGAAACATTGCGAGAAAAATTGAAGCACAAGCTTCTCCAGAAAAAGGAGAGAAAGAAAGCGCAGAGCCCGAGAGAAATGCAACGATAATAAAACTTGCTGGAGCGTTAAAGAGAGAAGAAACAGAGCGGCTTAAGGACTATTCAATTAGTGAAAAGAAAGGAAGAGAGGTCCCGAAACAAAAACTGGCATCTCTTGAAGAACGGATAGGGAAAATAAGAAGGATTGAAAAAAA
>JAGUVE010000022.1 GCA_020063075.1 Parcubacteria group bacterium
ATTTCACCTGATTTTGAATCCAAAAAGTAAATATTAGTTTTAGACGAAGCCAAGTCATTAAAATCGGGCAATTCAAAAATTTTCTCTTCAAATTCATTATTATTTTTTAGAGAAATTATAAAATTTGGTTTTGTGAAAAATAAAACGGAATCCAAATATTGAACACCAAATTGAAACTCTCTCTTTCCTTCCAAAAGTTGGCCTGTCCCTTGAGCTATTTCAAATTTGTAGATATTTGAAGAAAGGGGATTGTAAAAATAAAGGGTTGAGCCGGAGAGCAGCATTTTATCGGGGATAAGTTTTGATTCTCTGAGATTAAACTCAAAAAGAATTTCAGGCGTTTCAATTTTCTCCAATTTATTTAAGTTATTGAGCTCTTCCTCAATTGATTTTTTTAAAGACAATGCCTCCTTACTAAAGTCAGCATTCTTTTTTATTATGGGCGCAATATCATCAAACGCTTCTTTTAAGAGAATATTCGCTTTTTCCTCGTCTTTTATAAGCAAAAAATTTTCAGCTTCAGCAATTTTTTTTTCTATGCCCTGCAAAACGGATTTCGTCAGCCGGATTTCTTTTTCTTTCTCTCGCTGAGAAAATAAAAATCCTGATATCAAAATAAGGGCTAAAAGAGAAACTAAAATTAAGTTTTTCTTAAAGACCGGTAATTTAAACCCCGTTAGAAATCTTTGATTTCTAAACGGGGTAAATTGAGGAAGGGTAATAGTGGATTTTAATCTGGCATAACTGCGGGATAATCGGCGATAAAAATTTTTAATCAGCTGGGACGCGGAAAAACTCGCGACTTTTTGCTCAAAAGCCAAAATTGCCTTTGGTTTAATTTCCGGCTCAATTTGAATTAAGAGGCAAATTCCTGAAATTTTAAGCAGTTCTTTTTCTTCCGGCTTTAAAATTTCTTTTATTTTTTTGTCCGTCAATTTTTTTTCCTGGCTTATTTTTTGAATTAAATTTTTATTTTGGAAAAATTCAAAGGTATTTTCCGTAAAAACGGCAACAACATCGCCATCTTCTATTTCTCCCGATACAATATTTGAAAAGACCTTTAGCGGATATGGTTCTATTTCCTGCAGTTTTAATTTTGCTCCTATATCCGAAAATTGCCCGTTTCTCAGCAGCAAAATTTTTATGTCTCCGATTTTAGTGAAGTTTAAATTATCCCATGGTTTTTCCTGAGGCGCGGCCGATATTATAGCCAGACCCAAGTTGCCCAGCCAGTTGGTGTTATCCTTCTTTAGTTCTTCCGCAAAAAATTCGTTTAATGATTTTAAACCCTCTTTTAACGCTCCCTCGGGCGATTTTAGATAACTGCTGTAATATTTTTCCTTAATTGCTTGAGAAGCCTTTTCCAGAAGGCGTAAATCTTGAGGCAGAGCATTTTTAAGTTCTCCTAATATATGGAGGCCTCCCAGTTTTCGTTCGTAAATGTTTTCAGGTTCATAGCAAAAACTTTCAAAGATTATATCTCTTTCAGATTTTATTTGTTTTCCGAAAATTTTTCGTCCCGGGTTAAAATGAAGTTCAAAAACTTGCATTGTATATATTATATCATAATTTTAATTTCGGCTTAACCTTTTCTTTTGAAGATGTTAAAATAAATTAGGGGGCGGCTAGCTCAACGGTTAGAGCGTTCGCTTCACATGCGAAAGGTTATAGGTTCGAATCCTGTGCCGCCCAAACACTAAATAAAGAAAAAAGGCCGCAGGCCTGCCCCGTAGTTAACCGAAGGTTATACTTCGGGGTTCGATCCCTGCACCGTCCACATGTTTACTTTAATTCAATATCTTATTTGGCACTTTTTTGACGTCCCGAGGGAGATTTTAAGGACCTGGAGAAATTTTTTGAAATTTGGCTTGAATTACTTTTCAATTCCATTGCTCGTTCGCACCTTTTTTTCTCATTGGCGGAGATACGCCTGGTCTTATGGCAGAGGGGGGGGGTTTGACATCGGAAGATATATTAGCGTTTTTTTCTCAAATCTAATTTCGCGAGTCATGGGAGCCGCAATGAGAACTTTTTTAATCCTCTTTGGCGTTTTTTTTGAGGCCTTGATATTTTTTTTGGGACTGGCAATATTTCTGGGCTGGCTTTTTATTCCGGCTTTGTTGATTTTGGGTTTAATTTTTGGTTTTAAACTCATTTTGTAAGAGGAAATAATATTACCACTATGTTTGAATTAAAAAAATCGGCAATTTTTCGAGCGGTAAAACAAGGAAGAAATCCGGTTTTTCGCCTTTCGGCTTCCTTGAAAAAAACCTTTTTTATTCTGTTTTTGTTATTCCTCACCTTTTTTGTTTACGGTTTTTTTGCCGGGTTTCGTGACGAGGTTTTACTGAGAATATTGGGCGCGGTTTTTATTCTTTTGTCCTTTTGCGTTCTTTTTTGGCTGACCAATGCCTTTTTTAATTCAAGATTAAAAAATCTCAAACTAGGAACGGCAATTGAAGAAGCAATTAAAGAGCCGGAAAATTACAATTTAGCTGAATTTTTAAGCTTTGAATCAGCTCGGGCGGTATTGCGGGCCGGAAGCAACACAAGCCGGCTTCTCTACGAGCTTCTTTCTTGTGAGCCGAAACTTAATTTTATATTTTACCGCGTCCTTTTGAATCCGAAGGAAATTAAGAAAATCCTGCGGCAATATCTGCTGTCTTTAAAGAGAATG
>JAGUVE010000049.1 GCA_020063075.1 Parcubacteria group bacterium
AGGTTGTGGAGCCAAATCAAAATCAGCTAAATTCTCGCCTTCTAACTGAAGAGCAATTGCTTCTTTAACGTTGGCTGCCAACTCATCAAGAGTTTTCCCTTGCGTCACCACCGGTAAATCAAGGCATTCAGCCACATAATATTTCTCCCCTTTATAAATATGAACCTGAATAATTTTTTTCATAGCACATTTATCCTAACATAATCAAAGAAAATTGAAAGTCAAACTAAGGCAGGAATTAACGGGGACAAACCCATCTAACAAAGGAGAAAAATGCTGTTTTTATGACATTAAAGAATAAAAAAAATATTTCGCCTAACTCAATGGGTTTACGAAGTTTTGCGAAGCAAAATTTTGGTGATGGGCGTGCCGAGCCACGAACCGCATATGCTGTGTTATGCGCCCCGAGTGTATCTTAACAGAATAAGAGCGCAGCGTGGCAAGGAAAAAAGTGAAACAAGTTTTCAAAAATCCGTTCATCGGTGGCAGAGTCCAATAATATAACATTATCAAGGGAGGGTCGCCACATTAAAGAGAAAACTATTTACCTTCTCCAAAAATTGAAGAGAATCTTCCCTCTTTATTTACTTTCATTACTTCGTCTGATGAGAAAACCCTACCATTCATGCAAACATAAATTCCATTTTCTAAGTTTTGCACTTTTGCTATTGCATAACCAATTACGAATGGTCCATCAGAAGGACTGAATCCTAAAAGCGGAATCATTGACCCAGTAATAATTATTGTTTGATCTTTTCTTTTGAGATTTGCTTTTAAGAATCTTGAAGTATCAGACAAAGTGTATGTTCCATGAGTAATAATTATTTTTTTATGAGAGCTTTTTTCAACAACATCAAGAATCTTTTTTAAGTCTGCTTTTACTATATCTCTGCTATCTTTCATACAGATAACAGTAAATTCTTGTTTATTATACAATTTTAGACTTCCTACAAACCAAGGGATTATTGATTTTTTATTTGGGATAACGGTGTCTTTAGCGCCCTCATAAAAAGAGTCAATGGTTCCGCCTGTAATAATAAAGTGAATAGTTTCTTCTGACATAATATTTAAGTTAATTATTAATAATTATAAATGTTTTGCGGTTTTGACTTCAGGGTGCCCATTCCCATTAGTTACATTAAGGAATTTTGAAAATTTGACTGCCTCCGGCATTTTAATGTTTTGCCTTGCAAAACATTTGTCAAATTTCTACTACCGGGTTAAACTTTTTTCCAATCGTCTTGATTGTTTTCTTCCTGAATTTTAAGTAAAATCTCCCTTGGTTTTGCGCCGTCAGCCGGACCCACTACCCCTTTCTCTTCAAGCATATCAATCAGGCGTGCCGCTCTCGCATAACCAATCCTTAGCCGTCTTTGCAAAAGGGAAGCCGATGCCTTTCTGGCTTCAATAACCACTCTTTTTGCCTCCTCATATAAAGGATCTTCGCCAAGGTCTTGGAATGATAAAGTGCCGATGGTTTCTGGCAAGTTAAAACCTTCGGCTAAAATTTCATCTGAAATTTTTGATTTTTGCTCTTTTATTTTAGATTTTATATGTTCCACCACCCTTCTTACTTCTTTTTCTGAAATATACGGGGATTGAATTCTTTTTGGTTTGGCAACTTCAGCTGAAACAAAGAGAAGGTCGCCCAAGCCCAAAAGTTTTTCTGAACCGGCCGCATCCAAAATTGTCCTGGAATCAACCTGGGAGGCAACTTGGAAAGAAACCCGCGCGGTAATATTGGCTTTAATTAAACCGGTGATTACTTCCACCGACGGCCGCTGGGTTGCGACCACCAAGTGGATTCCAACGGCTCTGGCCATTTGAGCTATTCTGACTACGGCCCCCTCAACCTCTTTGCCTCGGGCCGCCATTAAATCGGCTAATTCGTCAATGACCAAAATAATGAAAGGGAGGGGCTCTTCGTTCTTTCTTGCTGCCATTTCATTGTAACTTGAAATATCCCTGGCCCGAACTTCCGATAAAAAATCAAACCTTCTTTCCATTTCTGAAATTACCCATTTTAAGGCATTAACCGCTCTCTGAGAGTCGCAAATAACCGGACATAAAAGGTGAGGAAGATCGTTATAAACCGGAAATTCTACTCTCTTTGGGTCAATGAGAATGAATCGTAATATTTCCGGCCCTCCGCCGTAGGGATTCAGATTATTGGGGGGCCGATAAAGCAGGCTTAAGAGCAATGAATTTAAAAAGATGGTTTTTCCGGCGCCGGTTGAACCGGCCACCAAGAGGTGCGGCATTTTTGCCAAATCCGCATAAATGGGTACCCCGGAAACATCCCGACCCAAAATAATTGCTAAATTAGAGGTTGATTTTTGAAAAATTTGATTTGAAATCAAGTCGCGAAGTCGGACTTTTGCCCGGAGTTTATTCGGAACCTCAACGCCGACTAACGGGCGCCCCGGAATCGGCGCCTCAATGCGAATGGGATGGCTGGCTAATGAAAGCGCCAGGTCGTTGGAAAGAGCGGTTATTTTAGATAATTTTACCCCTTCGGCCGGTTTTAGGGTGTATTGAGTTACCGTCGGCCCAACGCTAACTTCACACATTTCAACAGGGATGCCGAAATTTTGGAGAGTTTTTTTAATGATTGCCGAATTTATTTTAATATCGCCGCTGCTTGGAACATCTTTTTCCCCCTCAAGCAGATTTAGGGGCGGGGGCTGATAAAAGAATTTCTTCACTTCGCCGATTGATTTAATTTTCAAATCTCCAAGCTCTCCTTCGCCTCTCTTAAAGGACGGCGGAATTTTAGATTCCTGCTCAATTTCTTTTAATTTCAATTTAGGCCCCTTTTCAAATAGGCGTCTGACTATTGATTTTTTTTCTTCCTTTATTTCTTCTTTTTCAAACGCAATTTCCTTTGCTTTTTTCAAAAAGGACGGTGACAATAATTGCCAAAAAATTATTAAGCTGACAAAGATCATCGTCAAGAATATAATTTGAGTCACCCAAAATCCAAAAAGATTTAAAAATAAACTTCCGATATAGCCCAGATACCCTCCTTCATGAAAACCGGTCTTTAGAATTTCCAAAGTCCCGGCAACTCCGAGAATAAAAAAAGTTGCGGAGAGCAAAAGAGGATAGATAAATTTTTTATATTTGCTGTAAAAAAAAGAAAATCCGGCTAAGATAAAAATTAGGGGAAAAAGGAAAATTGTTTTTCCAACCAAGACCATAAAAATACTCATTAATAATTTGCCTACCTGACCTGAAAGTCCAAAAAAACTCAGGCCAAAAATTATCGCCAGAAGGAACATTAAAATTCCAAAAAGCAATTTTTTTGTTTCTTCGGGTAGGGTAAAAAAAGAGGTTTTCTCTCTTTGGCTAAAATCCTTTTGATTTTTATTGTTTTTCTTTTTAGGCATGGCAAAATTTTCCGCTAATTAGAGCGAGGACAACCTTGCCGAAGGGTGCACCTCGCAGCCGAGCCCAAGAAATGTTTTGTATTTCAGTAAATGCCTGGGACGGCTCGGCAGAGATAGCAGCGGCAGAGACATAATTTTTATTACTACTTTAGCCGACTGCGTGCCCCGTAGTGAAAATTCGACTGCCTTCGGCATTTAAATGTTTTGCTTTGCAAAACATTTGTCGAATTTCTGCTACGGGACGTGCTCCCTGAGGCAAGGTGCCCGAGTGATTGAAGATTGCCAAGCAATATACCTATTTTTTAAATCCGGTGCCGGCTGGAATCAATTTACCAATAATCACGTTTTCTTTTAAGCCGGCGAGTTTATCTTCCTTTCCTTCCAGGGCTGCTTTTATCAAGACCCGCGATGTTTCCTGAAAAGAAGCCGCTGATAAAACAGAATCGGTTGTCAGGGCAACTTGAGATACGCCCAATAAAATTTGAACTCCTTTAGCCGGACTTTTCTTTTCTTTTTTCAGTTTAAGGTTAACTTCAAAAAACTTTTGTTTAGAAACAACTTCCCCCGGCGTAAAATCTGATTCGCCGGCATCCTTAATTTTTAATCGCGAGAACATTTGATAAACAATCGCCTCAATATGTTTATCGTGGATGGCTGCTCCCTGTCCGGCATAGATTTTTTGGATTTCTCCGACAATATACCTCTGAACTAATTCCTTTCCCGAAAGCTTAAAGAGCTCTTTTAAATCCAGATTTCCTTCGCAGAGCGGCTGGCCTTTCTCAACTTTGTCGCCGCTTTTCACTAAAATT
Source organism: Parcubacteria group bacterium (assembly GCA_020063075.1). Lineage (GTDB taxonomy): Bacteria > Patescibacteriota > Minisyncoccia > Minisyncoccales > JAGUVE01 > JAGUVE01. The sequence continues at coordinate 4,199 of JAGUVE010000049.1, forward strand.
GTGAGATTAGAAGGAATTTTGTATTCAATAATTTTTGTTTCCGGGTTGGCTTTAATTTTAATAACTCTCTCTTGGGTAATTTCTAAAATTTTTCCGCTAACCTGAGAAATTTCTGCTCTGCCGCCGGGGATTCTCGATTCAAAAACCTCCTGAACTCGGGGAAGACCAAACGTGATATCGCCGCCGCCGGCTACCCCGCCCGTATGGAAGGTTCTCATTGTAAGCTGAGTGCCAGGCTCTCCAATTGCCTGAGCGGCGACGATTCCCACCGCCTGGCCAATTTCAACTAATTTATTTCTTCCCAAATCCCAGCCATAACATTTTTGGCATATTCCCCTGATTGATTTACAGCTTAAAGATGACCTAACTTTAATTTTTCCGATTTTTGCTTCTTTTATTTTTTCTGCTTTTTTCCAATCAATCATTTCTCCCTTTTTCACAATTTTGCTTTTGGATTTTTGATTCCTGATTTCTTCCAGCGAGAGCCTTCCCGCAATTTTGTAAGCAAAGTCCTGGCCGATTTCATCTGCATCTTCACGATAAACTTCTATCCCCTTTTCATCCCCACAATCTTCCTCTGCGATTATCATTCCGTGGGAAACGTCGACTAATCTGCGGGTCAGATATCCGGCGGTCGACGTGCGCAAGGCGGTATCGGCAGTTCCTTTTCTTGCGCCGTGAGTGGAAATGAAATATTCGAGAACCGTTAAACCCTCTTTATAAGAGCTCATTACCGGAAGTTCTATGACTTCTCCGACCGGGTTTATAACTAATCCCTTCATGCCGGTCATTTGTACCGACTGAGTCCAGCCGCCTCCTCTTGCCCCGGCATCGACCATAGTAAAGACGGAACCGTCTTTCGGCAAGGTTTCCGGAACCAATTTTTCAATCTCTAACTTTGCTTTTGTCCAAACCTCTATAATTTTGGACCTTCTTTCCTCGTTTGAAAGAAATCCTTTTTTATAATAATTTTCAATTTGTTTTATTTCATTTTTAGCCGTTTCAATAATTTTTGGTTTTTGAAGCGGCACAATTAGGTCATCAATTCCCCAAGTTATGCCGGAAACCGTTGAATATTCAAATCCCAAGCTCTTGATGTTGTCTAAAATCTCTCTTACTTTTTCTGTCGGATATTTTTCAATAATTTGGGAGACTATTTTTTCCAATTTCCTGACATGAATCTTCTCATTCTGGAACGGAAAACCATCGGAAAGGGCCTGATTGAAAATAATTCTGCCAACCGAGGTTTCAATAACCTTTCCCCGAAGGCGAACATTTATTTTCTCTTGAAGGCCAATAACCCCGAACTCCTGAGCCAAAACAGCCTCTTCTGAATCGGTAAAAAGCTTTACCCTGTTAAATAATCCCGCCGAAGACGGGATTCCCGCTTCGCGGGATTTAACAGGGTGAATCTCTTTTTCTGAGCCCTGTTCCATCTTTGTCAGAAAATAGCACCCTAAGACAATGTCTTGATAGAGAGTAACGACTGGGGCGCCGGTAGCCGGCTTTAAAAGATTATAATTAGACAACATTATATCTTTAGCTTCCGCCTGAGCTTCCTGTGAAAGCGGAAGATGAACCGCCATCTGGTCTCCGTCAAAATCGGCGTTGAATGCCCGGCAGACCATGGGATGAACCCTTATTGCTTCTCCCTCAATCAAAATAGGATAAAATGCCTGAATTCCGAGCCGATGCAGGGTTGGAGCCCTGTTCAGCAAAATCAATTTGTCTTTAGCCACTTCTTCCAAAATAGCCCAGACCTCATCGGTTTCCTCCTCAATCAACCTCGAAGCTCCTCTTACATTATAGGATAATTCTTTATCCAAAATTTTCTTTATTACAAAAGGTTTAAACAGCTCCAATGCCATTTTTTTTGGAATTCCGCATTGGTTCAATTTTAATTCCGGCCCGACAACGATAACCGATCTCCCGGAATAGTCAACTCTTTTTCCCAAAAGGTTTTGGCGAAATCTGCCCTGCTTTCCTTTGAGTATATCAGCCAGTGATTTCAACAATCTTTTTCCGCCGGTCGTTGCTTGGGTCATCACCCCGCCCCTTCTCATTCCGTTGTCAATAAGAGCGTCAACGGCTTCTTGCAGCATTCTTTTTTCATTTTTGACAATAACATCGGGCGCGTTTATTTCGATGAGGTATTTTAACCGATTATTTCTGTTAATAACTCTTCGATAAAGGTCGTTTAAGTCTGAAGATGCATAGCGGCCGCCGTCCAACTGAACCATGGGTCTTAGGTCGGGGGGTAATATGGGTAAGGCGGTTAAAAACATCCATTCCGGCCTAATCCCCGATTTTTGGAGATTGCGGAAAATTTTCAGCCGTCTCAGAATTTTTCTACGTTCAGCCGGGACAATCTCTTCAAGCTCTTTTTCCAGTTTTTCGACTTCCTTTTTTAAATCAATTTTCTCAAAAATTCTCCTCAGGGTTTCGGCTCCGGTCCCGGCTTCAAATAGTTCTCCATACTTTAAAGATAAATCGTGATATTCAAGTTCAGAAATAATCTTTAGGGGTTTTATTGATAAAACATCCTCTCTGGCTTTATCTCTCGAGGCCTTCAATTCCTCAAAAATTTTTTTCACTGCTTTTGTATTTTTGATTTTCAAGTTTCCAGAAAACTTTGGTTTTCTAGACAATGATTTTTGATTTTTGGTTTTATCTTGGTATTCTTTTTCAATCTCCTCCAAAATTTTTTTCTTTTGCTCTTCCTTAACCTCAGTAACAATGTATGCCGCGAAATAAATTATGCTCTCCAATTGCTGTATCGAAACATTCAAAATTATTCCCATTCTCGATGGCACGCCTCTTAAAAACCAAATATGAGAAACAGGAGAAGCTAATTTAATGTGTCCCATTCTCTCCCGTCTAACCTCGGATTTGGTTATCTCTACCCCACAACGGTCGCATGTTATTTCTTTGTATCTTATGCCTCTGTATTTTCCGCAGTAGCACTGATAGTCCTTTTCCGGACCAAAAATCTTTTCGCAAAATAACCCATCTTTTTCCGCCCTTTGGGTTCTATAGTTAATGGTTTCTGGCTTTGTCACTTCGCCGTGAGACCAATTCAGAATGTCATCTGGCGAGGCTAATTTAATTCTTATTGATTCAAAATCTTGCACGCGCATAAATTTATTCCTTTTTTTCTTTTGTTTTTTCGTTGAGTTCTCCTTTTGGCTTTTCTTTCACTTCTATGCTCAATCCTAGCGATTTTAATTCCGAAACCAGCAAATTAAAGGAGGCGGGTACGTTTGGGTTTTTTATTTCTTCGCCCTTTAAAATAGAATTATAAGTGGCCGCTCTCCCTGAAACGTCGTCTGACTTTATGGTCAGCATTTCCTGCAGAGTGTTGGCTGCCCCGTATCCCTCCAGCGCCCAGACCTCCATTTCTCCAAAACGCTGTCCGCCAAATTGCGCTTTCCCTCCCAGCGGCTGCTGAGTGATCAAAGAATAGGGGCCGATGGAACGCATATGTATTTTATCCTTAACCATATGAATAAGCTTCATCATATATATGTAGCCAACGGTGATTTTTTTTGGGAAGACAATTCCTGTTCTTCCGTCAAATAATTTAACTTTCCCGTCTTCGGGGATCCCCGCCCTTTTAAATTCTTCTTTTATGTCTTTTTCCGTTGCGCCGGCCAAAGCTGGGGATACGGCAATATAACCCAGTTTTTTTGCTGCCCAGCCCAAGTGCGTTTCAAGAATTTGGCCAAGGTTCATCCGGGAAACAACCGAAAGAGGATTTAAAATTATATCCACCGGAGTTCCGTCTTCCATAAAGGGCATATCTTCTGCCGCCAAAACCTTGGAAATTACTCCTTTATTCCCGTGGCGCCCCGCCAATTTATCGCCGGCCTGAATCTTTCTAATTTCAGCCACTTCAACTTCAAGTCGCTTTATAACCCCGGGTTCTAACTTGTGACCCGAATCCCGAGAAAAAACTTTAACTCCGATTACTCTCCCCCTTTTTCCATGTTCCATTCTTAACGAAGTATCTTTGACTTCTTTTGCTTTTTCTCCAAAAATCGCTCTCAAGAGCCGCTCTTCAGCCGTTAATTCCGCTTCTCCTTTAGGCGATATTTTTCCAACCAAGATGTCGTTTGGACCGACTTCGGCTCCAACCCTGACTATTCCTTCTTCATCTAAATCCTTTAATTTTTCCTCGCCGACATTTGGAATGTCGCCGGTTGTAATTTCGGGACCTAACTTCGTATCCCTGACATCACAACTGAAATTCTCAATATGAATTGAGGTATAAACATCGTCGCTTACCAAACGCTCAGATATCAGGATGGCGTCTTCAAAATTCCCTCCCCGCCAGGAAATAAAAGCCACCAAGATGTTTCTTCCCAGAGCTAAATTACCCTTATCAATAGCCGCGCCGTCAGCCAGTATATCTCCTTTTTGAACGCTTTCACCCAATTTAACAAGGGGCCGTTGATGAAAACAGGTGTATTGATTGGTCCGAATAAAGGTCTTTAAGTTATAAGTTTTTGATTTTTGGTTTTTGATTTTTGGTTTTACTACGATATGGTTTGCGTCCGCTTCTTCCACCACCCCGGCATTCTCAGCTATTATTTCCTGGCCCGAGTCCCGAGCCACTCTTTCTTCAATTCCGGTGCAAACCAGAGGGACTTCCGGTTGAATTAAAGGAACGCACTGCCGCTGCATATTAGAACCCATCAGGGCGCGATTGGCGTCATCGCTTTGGAGAAAGGGAATTAAAGATGTACCAATTGAAATAGATTGCTGAGAAGAAACGTCGATAAAATCAACTTTCTTTTTTTCTATCAATCCCGGCCCTCCTAAAACCCTTGCTTCTACTTCCTTTGGGATAATATTTCCCTGTTTATCTATTAACGTTCCGCCAGAAGCGATATTTAATTTTTCTTCCTCATAAGCATTAAAGTATCGAAATTTTGACGTAACCTTGCCATTTTCAACCGCAAAATAGGGGGTTTCAATAAATCCATAGGGGTTGATTTTGGCAAAAGAAGCCAAATGTCCAACTAATCCAATGTTCGGACCTTCCGGGGTCTGAATGGGACAAATTCTCCCGTAGTGAGACGGCTGAACGTCTCTAACCTCAAATCCAGCCCTTTCCCTGGTCAGCCCACCGGGTCCGGTGGCTGATAGACGCCTTTTATGCTCTAATTCAGCCAAAGGATTTTCATTGTCCATAAATTGGCAGATTTGAGACGAAGTGAAAAATTCTTTAACGACCGCCATCAAGGGCCGAGGATTTATCAGTTGAATTGGGGTAAGGGTATAAACATCAAGGGTGGACATTCTGTCTTTAATTATCCTTGCCATTCTCATAAACCCAATCCTGAGTCGGTTTATAAATAGTTCGTTTAAAGATCTTACCCTTCTGTTTCCTAGGTGATCAATTTGGTCGGGCTTCCCTTCGGGTTTGTTGTTCAAGCGAATGATTTCTCTTATTGTAGCCACAATATCTTCCGGCTTCAGAACCCTGGCCGGAACTTTAATTTCGTTTGAGGAAACAGGGGGCTGGGGGTTTGGGATGCGAGCTTCTTTTAGGTCTTGGGTCAATGATTCGGGATTTTCTTTTGAGCCGGCTTTTGTTTTTAATTCCGGCAATCGCTGCCACATTCGCCATCTTCCGACCTTAGAAATATCGTATCTCTCAAAATTAAAAAACATATTTTCAATCAACTCTCGGGCTGTTTCGGGAGTAGCTAAATCGCCGGGCCTCAGCCTGCTATAAATTTCTACCGCTGCTTCGTCCCTATTTTTTGCCTGGTCTCTTTTTAAGGTTTCCTCTATATATTTTGTTTCTCCGACATCCACATCTTTAAATTTCTCTTTTATATGCTCCTCTTTTTCTATCCCCAGGGCTTTTAATAGGGTGGTGCAGGGAACTTTTCTTTTACGGTCAATTTTTACTCCAATAAACCCTGATGCGTCTGTTTCGAATTCAAGCCAAGA
>JAGUVE010000071.1 GCA_020063075.1 Parcubacteria group bacterium
ATTTTAAAAAACTCAAGGTCAATTTTGACTTTGAATTAGATTTATCCAACTTGACCCCTTTTGAACAAAAAGTTTTGCAAGAAGTAAAAAAAATTCCCCGCGGTAAAACAAAAACTTATCAGGAAATTGCCAGAGCAATTTCCAAACCTAAAGCCAGCCGAGCGGTCGGAATGACAATTTCAAAAAATCCGTTTCCTATAATCATTCCCTGTCATAGAGTGCTGGGGAAAAAAGAAATAGGTAATTATATTTTCGGGAGAAAAATAAAAAAATATTTACTGGAACTGGAAAAGTATTAACAATCGCCCGTAATCTACACGCATCGCTCGGCAGAAATGCCTCGGGTGACACGCAATCGGCTTAAGTTGAAAAAGTAGTTAATTTCCGCCGTTGCTATTTCTCGCCAAGCCGCCTAAAGCATTTACTGAAATACACATCTCTTCTAAGGCTTGGCTGTGAAGCGTCACGCCTCGGCAATTCTGCCTCGCTCAAAAACTACTACCGTGCTTTAAGTATGAAAAGATTTTTAAATTGTAAAATAGATATTTCAAAAAAAGTTTTTGCTCCCAGGCCGGAAACGGAATTTTGGACCAAACTCGCGCTTAAGGAAATTAAAAAATTAAAAGAAAAGAAAATTGATGTTTTGGATATTTTTGCTGGTTCAGGCGCTATCGGCATTGCGGTTTTGAAAAATGTTAAAAACACCTCTTGCGATTTTGTTGATGTTGATAGAAGCGCTTTATCTCAAATTAGAATCAATTTGAAAATTAACAACATTAAAAAAAGGAGATACCGAATCGTAAAATCAAATTTGTTTGAAGAAATTAATAAAAATTCATTGTATGATTTCATTTTAGCCAACCCGCCCTATGTCGCTTTAAACCGTCTTTCCGAAGTCCAGCCGAACGTTCTAAAAAAAGACCCCCGCTTGGCTTTATTTGCCGGAAAAGACGGCTTAGATTACATAAAAAGGCTTTTAAACGAGGTAAAAAACCATTTAAAGCCAAAAGGGAGGATTTATTTGGAGTTTGACCCTCAACAAAAACCAGAAATTAAGAAAATTTCGGGCAAAGAAGGACTAAATTTAAAATTTCGCAAAGACCAATTCGGAAAATGGCGATTTTTAATTGGCTGGAAATGAAAAAAAATTTGACCCCGTAGTAGATTTTCGACAAATCCCGCTTTTAGCGGGATTTAATACGGCAAAGCCGGTCGAAAATTCACTACGGGGTTTGACAAGGTTTTTAGCCGTGATAAAATTAAACAATGTCTGCAAATAAAATTACAAAAGTTCAGAAAAGAAGCGGCATAATTGTTGATTTTGTCCAGGAAAAAATTACTGAGGCTATTTTTAAATCTATAACCGCCGCGGGAGAGGGAGACGGAGTTAAATCAAGAAGGGCTTCAAAGAAAGCCATTCAGATTTTAAACCGAAGGTTTAAAAAAGGCGAAATTCCCAACGTTGAACAGATTCAAGACATAGTTGAAGAGGTTTTGATTTCGGCGGGTTTGGTTGAAACAGCCAAAGCATATATTTTATACAGAGAACAGAGAAGGAGAGTCAGGGAAGCAGTGAAAGTTTCCGAAGAAGCAGTGGATAGGGTTGACCAGTATTTGGAGAAATTAGACTGGGAGGTTCAGGAAAACGCAAATATGGCTTTTTCCCTGCAGGGATTAAATCATTACGGCGTTTCTTACATTGTAAAAAAATATTGGTTAAATAAAATCTATCCAAAAGAAATCAGAGAAGCAGTAAAATCCGGCGACTTCCATATTCACAACTTAGATACCCTTGCCTGTTATTGTCAGGGCTGGGACCTTTATGACCTTTTACTAAGAGGGTTCCGTGGAGTTTCAGGAAAAGTTGAGTCAATTCCGCCAAAACACTTTAGAACTGCTTTGGGACAGTTGGTTAATTTCTTTTACACCCTCCAGGGGGAAAATGCCGGAGCCGAATCAATTTCTTCGTTTGACACCTTGCTTGCCCCTTTTATCAGATACGATAATTTAAATTACTCTCAAGTGAAACAAAATCTTCAAGAATTTTTATTCAACTGCGCAATACCGACTCGTGTCGGTTTTCAGACACCCTTCACAAACATTACCATTGACACTAAACCCTCGCCAGTTTTTGCTAAGCAGCCGGTAATTATTGGCGGGAAACTAAAAGAAGAAACTTACGGCGAATTCCAGAAAGAAATGGATACTTTGAATCGGGCGCTTTACGAGTGTTTGATGGAGGGAGATGCAAAAGGGCGCGTTTTCACTTTTCCCATTCCAACCATTTCCATTACCAAAGATTTTGATTGGGACAACCCGGCCCTGAATGCAATGTGGGAAGCGACAGCTAAATACGGAGTTAATTATTTTGCCAACTATGTTAATTCTGAAATGAAACCGGAAGACATCAGAGCAATGTGCTGTCGGTTATTGCTTGATAAAAGAGAACTTTATAATCGGGGCGGGGGATTGTTTGGCGCAGGAGCTTTAACTGGAAGTATCGGCGTGGTTACCATCAATTTGCCGCGAATTGGTTATCTGTCAAAGACCAAAAATGAATTTTTTGAAAAACTGGAAAAAATGATGAATTTAGCAAAAGAAAGCTTAGAGATTAAAAGAAAGGCCCTGGAGAACTTTATTGAAAAGGGACTCTATCCCTACTCAAGATTTTATTTACAGGGGGTAAAAGAAATGAGAAACGCCTACTACGCCAACCACTTTTCAACCATTGGTTTAATTGGAATGAATGAAGCCACTCTTAATTTCATCGGTGAGAACGTTGCGTCAAAGAAGGGAAGAAAATTTGCTTTGGAGGTTTTGGATTTTATGCGAGAAAGATTGCTTAAATATCAAAAAGAAACCGGAAACGTTTACAATTTAGAAGCGACTCCGGCCGAATCTACCGCTTACCGTCTGGCTCAAAAAGATAGAGAAAAATATCCCGATATCGTCACTGCCGGCTCAAAGAAAATACCATACTATACCAATTCAAGCCATTTACCGGTAAATTACACCGACGACATTTTTGAAGTTTTAAATCTTCAGGATGAACTGCAGCGCCAATACAATGGCGGAACAGCCTTACACCTCTTTTTAGGAGAGCGGCTTTCAGACACCCAAACAGTTAAAAATCTGGTCAGAAAAACATTTGAAAACTTCAAATTGCCCTATATTACTTTAACTCCCACTTTTTCCATCTGTCCCAATCATGGCTATGTATCAGGAGAACACTTTTTTTGCCCCAGATGCGAAGCAAAACAGCCATACGAGGTTTATTCAAGAATCGTCGGATATCTTCGTCCCGTTCAGCAGTGGAATTTGGGAAAACAGGAAGAATTCAGGTGGAGAAAGGAATACCGTGTTTATAAAGAGGATAAACTAACCGCTCCGCCAAAAGAAAAAATCTTGGCTCAATTGAAAGTCAATTGAAAGAATGATTTTTGGAGGCTTGCAAAAACTAACTCTAATAGATTTTCCGGGCAAATTAGCTTGCACCATTTTTTGCGCTGGCTGTAATTTTCGCTGTCATTTTTGCTACAACAGGGAATTAGTTTTGGCAGAAGAAATAAAAAGGCATCCCAAAATTTCTGAGGATGACTTTTTTGAATTTCTAAGCGAAAAAAGGAAATTATTAGAGGGAGTTTGCGTGACGGGCGGCGAACCAACTTTGCAAAAAGACCTGCCGGATTTTATTAAAAAAATAAAAAAACTTGGCTTTCTGGTTAAACTTGATACTAATGGTTCAAATCCCGGGATGCTGGAGAAATTATTTAGAGAGAAACTCATTGATTACATAGCAATGGATATCAAAGCGCCTCTTGGCGTCAAGTCTAAAATCTCAAATCTAAAATCTAAAAAATACGAGAAGGTAGTAGGCGCCAAAATAAATTTAAATAAAATAAAAAAAAGTATTGAACTCGTTAAAAATTCGGGTGTTGATTATGAGTTTCGCACGACGGTTGTTCCCGTTCTTCATACAAAAGAAGACATTATTCAGATTGCTAGAGAAATATCGTCGGCGAAAAAATATTTTTTGCAAAATTTCAGACCAAAAAAGACAGTTGACCCAAAACTCGCAAAAATAAAACCCTATCCTCAAGAGTTTTTACTGGAAATTCAAAAAGCCATTTCTCCCTTTTTTGAGATTTGCCAAGTGAGATAATTTTTCTACTCCAACAATACGGCGGCGGCAATAACCGTTGTCCATAATCCATCTTTATTGCCTTCGAATGACTGGCAGAGGTGAGTTGTTTTAAAGATACGGCCGCTGGCTTTGTAAATTTGTTCTCTTTCTTCCCAAGCTTTTGCCGAGTCAAATTCTATGCCCAGAGTGGTGGCTAACATGGTAGCCGCCAAATCTTCGCTATATTCACCGGCAACTTCTGCCTTTTGACCGAAAGCATGATGTTCTGAAAGATAGCCGTATTGGTCGCTTTCTTTTGGCACCGCTACGCCAATGGAAGCAGAAATCAAACGGTTGGGTTCGTTTGTTTCACTTCTTGAAAAAACGCAAAAAATTATTTGGCCCGGCTTTAAAATTTTTAATCCCTCCTCTCTTGGTATTATCTTGCAGTTAGGAGGCAAGATGCTTGAAACAAAGACCAGATTGTATTTTTCTATTCCGGCATCTCTTAACGCCACCTCAAAAGAAGCAAGCTTATCCTTATGCACTCCCGCCCCTTTCGTTAAAAAAATTTTTGTTGGTACGTTCATATATATTAATAATATATTTTTGAAATAATATAGTCAACCCCGTAGTGAATTTTTGACTGAGTTTTTCTGAAAGAAAAACTAATTTTCGCGCAGCGAGTCAAAAATCTACTACGGGGTCAACTTACTTTGTCAAGGAGAAATAAATTTGGTAAAATAAAACATATGCCAACTACGGTTGTTATCGGAGCCCAGTGGGGAGACGAAGGAAAAGGAAAGGTAGTTGACTATCTTTCCCAGAAAATGGATTTTGTGGTGAGAGTAAACGGCGGCCCTAACGCCGGACACACCGTTATTAATGAATACGGCGAGTTTAAACTCCACCTGGTTCCGGCCGGAATTTTTAATTCAAAAACAATTTCCATCGTTGGTAACGGAGTGGCGATTGACCCAAAAATTTTGCTCGGCGAAATAGACGACTTGAATAAAAAAGGAATTTCCTGCCAAAATCTTAAAATCAGCGACAAAGCCCACTTAATCTTGCCCTGGCATATTTTGTTGGATGAGTTGCAAGAAAAAGAAAGAGGAGCAAACGAAATAGGCACCACCAAAAGGGGAATCGGTCCTGTTTTTTCCGACAAAGTTGGAAGGTTTGGGTTGAGAGCCGGGGATTTCATCAACGAAAAAGAATTTTCGGAAAAATTATTTTTTTCTTTCAACCAGGCGAAAAATTTACTCGGAGAAAAATTGAGTTTTTCTTTTGACGAAATTCTCAGAAAAATCCTATCTCAAAAAACCTATTTGCTTTCTTACATTACTCAGACCGAGTTTATTCTTTGGGAGGCAATCGCGAGAAAGAAAAATATTTTACTGGAAGGAGCCCAAGGAACCTTGCTTGATGTTGATTTTGGAACCTATCCCGACGTTACTTCCTCAACTTGCGTTGCGGCTGGCGCATCCCAGGGAAGCGGTATCCCGCCAAAAGAAATTAATGAGGTTATCGGCGTGGTCAAGGCGTATACTACTCGGGTTGGCGCGGGGGAGCAGCCCTTTCCAACCGAGATGCCAAAGGAAATTTCTTCCGCTCTGAGAGAAAAAGCAAATGAATATGGGGCGACAACGGGGCGGCCCCGCAGGTGCGGCTGGCTTGACGCTTTTTTGCTGAAATACGCGGCAAAAATCAACGGCTTTACCTCTCTTGCCGTTACTCGGCTTGACAGTTTAAGCGGTTTTGAAAAACTTAAAATTTGTTTTGGATACCGAACAAAGGAAGGAAAACCAATCTCTTTTGAACAATTATCAACTTCGCGATTGAAGGAAGTTCAGCCGGTTTATCTTGAAGCTCCCGGCTGGCAGGAATTTCCAAAGGACTGCAAAAAATTATCTGATTTGCCAAAGGAAGCCAGAAAGTACTTGGGAAAAATTAAGGAGTTAGTTGAAGTTCCGGTAAGATTGATTTCTTTGGGCCCGGAAAGAGAGCAGATGCTCCGGGTCTAAAAATTATAACTTGCTTGTATATTCTAAGGCGGTTTTTTTTATATCTTCTGCCCGGTAAATTCCTCTGCCGACTATGGCGTGCCAATTATTTCCGGCAACTTTGGTTGCTTCAGATATTTCTCCGCCTTGGGCGATAAATCCCGGAGCGTAAAATGTCGGCTTGACCCCTCTTTTTTCCAACAATTCTTTAATTTTTTTTATTTCCTCCGGTTTATTGCCGGGGACGACAAAATCGTTTACTCCCAAGTCAGCCGCCAAGAGATAGATTTCTAAAATCGCTTCGTCTGCGATATAGCCGCCTTCGCTCCTTTTATATTTTGGATGAGTCATTGAACCGCCGACAATTATGCCCAAATTTTCTTCTTTTGCGGTTTCAGTCCACTCTTTTTCGGTTTCAGGTCCTGCTTGGGGAAATAGTATAACCGCGTCAATTCCCGCTCTTTTGCAAACCCTGGCAAATTCTTTTCCGGTTTCCGGGATGTCGGTTCCGGCCTTTTGATGGTCATAGATTATTGGTTTTTCTGTATATTTTCTGGTCAGCTCCACGATTTTTGGCAATCCACAATTTAAGCCCAGCATAAAACCAACCTTGTATCCGCCAATCCCTTCTATATCTTTTGTCTCTTTGACAATTTTTTCATAGAGCCCCAAAGACACATCGCAGGCAATAATTATACTTCTGTCATTTTTAATTATCTTTTTCATATCACTTTATTGTATAGGAATTTCAATATTATTGAAATTCCTGTAAAGCAGGCAAAATTGCCGAAGGAAATTTTGCCTATGTGCCCTTGCGCCTTAATAATAACTAAGTAAGCAAAGCCCTGTCAATAATTTGGAGAGAATTGGCTTTTTTCTTTAAAATTTATTAAAATAAGAAAAATGAGAATTGATTACCCGGTTATTGACCTCCATAGCCATTTGAGATGGGATATTGAAACACACACAAAGCTCGCCAGAGAGAGCGGAATAGATGTCGTGGTTTATATGGCAAACAGCGAACCTGCGCTGGATAATTTAAAGATAATTAAAAAGTCGCTTTTGAAAAAAAGACATTGCCGGGCACTTCCGGTTTCAGCCATAACCAAAAATTTGGCAGGCAAAGAATTGGTTGAGGTTGATAAAATTAAGCCATACGTGGTTGGTTTCAGCGACGATGGAAAATATTTGGAAAACTTAAATCTGCTGAAAAAGATTTTGGAAAAAGATGTTTTGATTTTAGCACATTGCTCGCCGCCTTATGAAATTGGAGTAAAAAATTCCCGCTTGGAAACAAAATTTATTGCGAGACACATTAATGCATTTAAAAAAATAAAAAAGGGAAAATTGCATTTTCAGCACATTAGCAAAAAAGAAAGCGTTAATTTAATCAGAAAAGCAAAGAAAGAAGGAGTTAAAATAACCTGCGAAACCTGCCCTCATTACTTTACTTTTACCAGAGAGGACTTGGAGACAAAGGTCAACCCGCCCTTAGCCGAGAAAGAAGATTTAATCGCCATTAGGAAAGGTTTAGCCGATGGAACCATAGATGTTATTGCTTCAGATTACGCACCCCTGCCGAGAATAACTGGCATTGCCGGCTTTAG